>LVAZ01000537.1 GCA_001603055.1 Victivallales bacterium Lenti_02 | reverse complement strand
CGTGATGCCGCGCCCTGCGGTCGCTCTCGATGGCCTGCCGCACCGCGTCGAGCAGGCGTTCCCGGTTCCAGGGTTTGGTCAGAAAGTCGAAGGCGCCCTGTTTCATGGCCTGCACCCCCATGTCGAGGTCCGCGTGGGCGGTGAGGAAGATGACCGGCATCGCATGGCTCGCCTGGGCCATTGCCCGCTGCACCTCGAAGCCGTTGTGGCCGGGCAGATTCATGTCCAGCAGGAGGCAGGCGGGGGAATGGCCGCCGCAGTCCCTGAGAAATTCGTCCCCGGAGGCATAGGCCCGGCAACGCCATCCCGCCGCCTCCAGCAGACGGACCAGCATATCCCGCACCATTTTCTCGTCGTCCACGATAAAAACCGTTGCTTCGGCTCGATCCATCTCTTCGGCCTCGTTTCCGGCACCAGACGAATTCACCCATGCGGTCGGACGCAGAAGGAAAAAATCGGTGCCTGTCGCCAACATAGGCGGCAATGGGATGGGAGGCAAGCCCGGAAGACGTGTCCCGCCAGCCGAGCAGGCTGGCGAAGCGGCCTTCCGGGAACCGGGGGAGGGGCCGGACTGCTACTCGATGGCCTCGGCCATGCTCAGATGCTCTTCGCCCAGATCCTCGTCGAGCATCTGGCGCAGCTTTTCAAGGGCCTGGTTCTGAATCTGGCGGACGCGCTCGCGGGTACGGCCGATGGTCTGGCTGACCTCCTCGAGGGTGCGGGGCCGTTCGCCGTTGAGCCCGAAGCGGAGCCGGAGGATGGTGAGTTCGCGCTCGTCCAGCCGGTCGGTGAGGGCGAGCATGTGCTTGAGGGTCTCCTCGTCCTTGACGATTTCGTCGGGCGCGAGGCTCTTCTCGTCCGGGATGATGTCCCGGAACTCGCCGTCCTCGCCGTGCTGGATGGGGTCCTGCAGGGAGATGGTGCTGGGCTTGCCGAGCCGCAGGCCGGAGACGGTGCGCTCGGTGAGGTTGGTTTCCTTGGCGATTTCCTTGTCGGTCGGCTCGCGCCCGAGCTGCTCGGCCAGTTTGTTGCGGCTCGTCTGGATTTTGCTGATCTTGCCGGCCGACTGGACGGGGATGCGGATGGTGCGGGACTGGTTGGCCAGCCCGCGGCGCATGGACTGCTTGATCCACCAGGCCGCGTAGCTGCTCAGCTTCGCCCCCTTCGAGGGGTCGAACTTCTCGACCGCCCGCATCAGCCCAATGTTGCCCTCGGAGATCAGGTCGACCAGCGGCAGTCCCAGCCCTTTGAAGTCGTGGGCGATCTTCACCACCAGCCGGAGGTTGCTGCGGATCAGCTTGGCCCGCGCCGTCTCGTCCCCCGCCGCGATCCGGGCCGCCAGCTCGACTTCCTCCTTCGGCGTCACCAGGGGATATTGACCGATGTTCTGCATGTAGAGATGCATCGTGTCGTTTTCGGGGAGCATGTGACCGGAATCCTTTCGTTTCGCGGAAACGTGGGGGAGCCCGTTCGGCTCCGGCACCGCAGAACAAATTGCCGGGCACCGTCCGTACGGCCCCGTTTCCTGAAAACAGCGTGTGTCGACCGGGGATTTGGCCGGTGGCTTGTCTCCACAGGCCGAATGGGTTGCGTTCGAGAAAGGCGTCTTCCGCCTGGATTCTGCTCTAACGAACCGGCCCGTTGGCTTATTGGTTCCACAACCAGGGATGGGGACGAAAAAACAAGCACGACCGGAGGGGTGTCTGGTCGTGCTTGGCGGGAGAGGCGGATGGTGGTAGGGAGTGGATTCGAACCACTGAAAGAGTAATCTAGCAGATTTACAGTCTGCCCCGTTTGGCCACTTCGGTACCCTACCACATTGGGGTTCGAAGAGAACGAGCTTGTACTATAGGGACACTTCGGGGCGGTGCAACCCGATCCGGCGAGAAAATCGGGGTTTTCTCCCTGGAAGGCGGGGTTTCCCCTGGCCGGGGGTATGGTGTCTTCCTTCCGCAAGCGGAGGTTTGGCCATGACGAGCCAATGGATTCCCGCGCTGGTGGTCGGCAGCGCCTTGTCCGCCTGCCGATCGGATCGCCTGTCTGCAATGGGCGGAGGACAACTTGCAGTAGGCCCGGGCTGAATCAGCGTTTTTGGGGCGGGGACCGGCGGCCGACGAGCGCGGCGTGCTGGTCCTCGCGCTCCCGGTCGGTGCGGGCGACATGGATGGGCCTGCCCTCGGGGTCGCAGCCCGCGTGGAACATGGCGGTGGCGACGGTGCCGGGAGTGGGGATGAAGCACTGCACCTGACGGGGATTCCAGCCGCGTTGGCGGAACCATTCGCCCAGGCTCCGCATGTCGGCGATGGTGCAGCCGGGGAAGGCGCTCATCACGTAGGGGATGACGTATTGCTCGCGCCCGCATTCCCGGTTGGTTTCCGCGAAGAGCTTGAGGAAGCGGTCGAAGAGGCCGAAGTCGGTTTTCCGCATGAGTTCGAGGACGCGGGGGACACTGTGCTCGGGGGCGAGCTTGAGCTGGCCGCCGACGAAGTCGCGGGTGAGCCCGGCGACGAATTCGGGTTCGGCGAGGGCCACGTCGAAGCGGATGCCGCTGGCGACGCGGACATGCTTGACACCGGACTCGCGGGCGAGCCGCCGGAGCAGGGCGAGATAGTCCTTCTGGGCAGTCTTGAGCTGAGGACAGAGGCGGGGGAAGAGGCAGCTTGCGCGGGTGCAGCGGGCCGGATCGGCGGTGCAGCGGGCGCCCCAGAGATTGGCGGTGGGGCCGCCCACGTCGCTGATCGAGCCGCTCCAGCCGGGGCAGGCTTGCAGGGTGCGGACTTCGCGGAGGATGGAATCCGCCGAGCGGGAGCGCAGGCGGCGTCCCTGGTGCAGGGCGAGAGAGCAGAAGGAGCAGCCGCCGCCGCAGCCGCGCACGGCGGTGATGCTCCAGCGGACCATGTCGTAGGCGGGGATGGGCTGGGTGTAGCCGGGATGGGGGGCGCGGGTGAAGGGTAGTTCGTGGACCGCGTCCAGTTCGGCCGTGGTGAGGGGTTCGGCGGGCGGGGCGATGGCGAGCAGGCGGTTGCCGTGTGCTTGAAGCAGAACCCCCTCGGCCCGCTGCACATGCTGTTCCAGGGCCAGGGTCGCGTCCAGCAGGCGGCGGGGTTCGGCCAGGATGTCCTCGTAGGAGGGGAGATGGTCGCCCGGCGTGTCCGGGGAGGCGATCCAGGCGCTGCCCCGGATGCCGACGAGTTCCCGGCCTTGGTCGAGCCGTTCGGCGACCTCGACGAGGCTGCGTTCGCCCATGCCGTAGAGCAGGAGGTCGGCCTTGGCGTCGAACAGCAGGCTGCGGCGGAGGGAGTCGGACCAGAAGTCGTAGTGGGCGGCGCGGCGGAGGGAGGCCTCGATGCCGCCGAGGACGACGGGGAGACCGGGAAAGGCCTGGCGGGCGAGGTTGGTGTAGACGATGCAGGCCCGGTTGGGGCGCGCCCCGGCCAGCCCGCCCGGCGTGTAGGCGTCGTCCCGGCGCTTTTTGCGGAAGGCGGTGTAGTGGGCGAGCATGGAATCGAGGCAGCCGGCGGAGATGCCGCAGAACAGGCGGGGTCGTCCCAGGCGGGCGAGGTCGGCGGGGGTATCCCAGCGCGGCTGGGCGACGATGCCCACCCGGTAGCCCCGCGCTTCGAGGACGCGCCCGAGCAGGGGCACCCCGAAGGAGGGATGGTCCACATAGGCGTCGCCGGTGACGAGGAGGATATCGAGCTGCGTCCAGCCGCGCGCGGTCATTTCCGCGCGGGTGGTGGGCAGCCAGTTGGTGGAATCGGGGCGTTTGCGCATGGGGAAAGATAACCATGCGGAGCGGTCGCCGCGAACGGTTCCCGGCTATTCCTTCGCGGCCAGGACGGCGCGGAGGAGGTCCGGGGTGGCGGCTTCGAGGTAGACGACGCGCCCGGCGAAGCGGGCATCGTCGGGCAGAGGGTTGCCGAAGAGGTCGCTACGGGCGATGCCCGCACCCCCGGGCACGGGGGCGGGGGTGAATGCCGGACTCGAGGAGAGGACGGCGACGGCGCGGTCCGGCGCGGCGAAGAGGTAGGCGTGGAGACCTTCGCCCCAGCCGATGCGCTCGACGAAGGCGGTGTCTTCGAGCAGCCATGCCACCTGGGCGTGGGCGGCTCCGGCGGGATGGAGGGCACCGTCGTCGGTGGTGAACACGTTCCACTGCTTGGGCTCGGTCTGGAAGACGCTGTGGCCGTGCATGCTGTAGAGGAAGATGCGGGACACGCCGTTGGCCAGCATGGCGACGGTGTAGCGGGCGATGCGGTCGGCGCTGTCCATCAGGTTGTCGTTGTTGTGGAAGGGGATGGTGTGATGGTAGAGGCCGTTGCCCATGCGGTGGATGAGCGGGGAGCCCTCGGTCATCCAGACGGGTTTGCCGATTTCGCCGTGCTGTTCGAGGATGGGGCCGACGGCGGAGGCGAGGCCGGTCTCGACGGTGTCGCCGGGATAGCCCAGGCCGCCGCCGGTGTAGGCATGGTAGGCGATGCCGTCGCAGTGTTCCAGACCGCCCGCCGCGAGCACGCCCCGGGTCCAGTCCGTGCCGCTGAAATGGGTTTCGCCGGGGGTGGAGCCGGTGGTGGTGTTGAA
Organism: Victivallales bacterium Lenti_02; assembly: GCA_001603055.1. Classification (GTDB taxonomy): domain Bacteria; phylum Verrucomicrobiota; class Lentisphaeria; order Oligosphaerales; family Lenti-02; genus Lenti-02. The sequence continues at coordinate 1,169 of LVAZ01000537.1, read as the reverse complement.
GCCGAAGACCTGGGCGCGGGGGTGGATGGCGTGGACGGTGTCGCGGGCGACGCGGGTCATGCGCACGAAGTCGGCCTGGGGTTCCTGGCTGGTGATGTAGCCCGCGCGCCCGCCTTTTTCATGGTCGTAGGCGACGCCCCACCAGGCGTGGATCCAGGGCTCGTTCCAGACGTCGAAGGCATCGATGCTGTCGCGGTAGCGCTCGACAACCACGCGGACATAGTTGGCGTACTCGTCGAGGTTCTTCGGCTGGAAGAACTTGTCGAAGTAGCCGAATTCCTTGCGGCCGGTGTCCTGGTAGTAGCTGGCCCAGGCGGGGGCGGTGCCGAGTTCGGCGAAGATTTTGATGCCGTGGGCGCGGTAGCGCTGCAATTCGCGGTCGCGGAACTGCCATTGGCCCTTTTCGGGTTCCAGCTTCCACCAGCCGATATATTCGAGTCCCGCGTCGTGGAGCCGGGTCCAGTTGAGGCCGATGGCCTTGGCCATGAGGAGATGGCGGGTGGTGGAATTGGTGTGGACGCCGAAAGGGGAGTCGGGGGCGTCCTTGCCCCAGTGGCGGGGACGGCGCAGGCGATGCCAGACCACCTCGTTCCAGGGGGAAATCCGCTCGCCGCCGCGCTCGATGCAGGCTTCGAGGCGGAAGCTGCCGAAGCTGGCGGGCAGGTTCTCGACGGCGAGCCGGGCGGCGGCGGGCATGGTTCCCGAATGGCTTTCCCGCCCGTAGACGTCGACCACGCGCCAGCGCACGGCGGCGTTGGCGAAATCGCCGTTCAGGGCGAGGTCGATGCGGGGCGTTTCGTCGGCGAAGACGACGCGGGCGGGGCCGGCGTCGTAGCCGGCGGCGAGAGCCACGGCGATTTCGGCGGGAGCGGGGGGCTGGTAGTCGGCGGCGGCGTGCGGGACCGGCCCGACCTGGAGTTTGTCGAGGAAGAGTTCACCCGTCCCCGCCAGGGACAACTGGCAGAAGCCCACGCCCAGCCGGGGGGTGAAGTCCAGCTCGACGCGGGTCCATTCGCCGGTGGCGGTGAAATCGCGGGAGGCCGGGCGGAGTCCCGGGCCGAAGACGGCGAGTTTCCAGGTGCCGGAGCCGCGCACGGCGAGGGAGGCGCGGTGGGGGACGATGGGGTAGAGCAGGGCGACCGGGGCGCTGCGCAGGGTGGTCGGTTCCG
>LVAZ01000536.1 GCA_001603055.1 Victivallales bacterium Lenti_02 | reverse complement strand
ACCCTGTACGGTCACCGTAGCATCTGTCGTGACTGTTGCAACCGGGAGTGGCCGGAGCATCCTGCTCCGGTTAAGCTCATTCCGGAGCTGGAAGCTCCGGCCACCCACAAATGCTCATTCCGGAGCTGGAAGCTCCGGCCACCCACCGGAACGCGGGACGGAGTTGTCCCGTTTTGAGGTCGCTGCAATATCTGCGCGGCGGGCAACTGGGCTGTGCAAATTCTGCACGCTTCGCCGACGGCACAAGTGTTTAGCCCTATGCGTGGGGACAACTTGGCAAGGGGCCTGCTTTTACGAATGCCGATGTCCGGATACAGTCTTCGGAAGCATGTCAAAACGAAAGGAAGCGTCATGAAGATAAGCAGAACGGGATGGAGCTGCGCGACGTCGTTGTGCCTGGCAGTCGCGGGGTGTTCCAAGGATCCTGCCTCGGCGGCCCGCGAACGAGCGCCCGCAGTGGCCGAGGCCGCGACGGAAACGCCCGCCGTTGCGGCAGCGGCATCGGCGGGGGAGACCCGAAGCCAGATGGGAGGCGCCTTTTCATACGAATGCGAGGATGCGTGCATGCTTCCGGGAGCGCCGGTTCCCGCAGGGAAATACGCCGTGGTGTCCCCGGTTGGCAAGCAGACCATCGAGATGATCAACCAGGCGCCTCGCCTGGAGTCGCTGCATGGAAAGACGGTCGCGGTGGTGGGCGGCAGCTTCATGGCCAGCATCACGCATCCCGAAATCCGGAGGCTGATCCTGACGAACTACCCGACCGCAACGGTTCTCCTGCTGAACGAGATCGGCTCGGCCGGCCCGTATCCGGGCCCCGGGGTTCGCCGGGACTCGAAGGACGAGTTCCAGAGGAAGCTCAAGGAAATGGGAGTGCATGCGGTGATTTCGGGCAACGGCGGCTGCGGCCTGTGCACGCCCAAGGAGACCGGATCGAGCATCGCGGCCGAATACCTTGGCATTCCTGCAGTCACGGTCGCGGCGCCGACCTTCGTGAACCAGGTCTACTCGAACGCCCTCAGCCACGGCGTGCCGGCACCGCGCACGGCGACCTATCCGGGCGCATTCTCGGCGCACACCCCCGAGGAACTGCTCCGCAACACGCGCGAAGTCGTGTGGCCCCAGATTGTCGAGGCCCTGACCAAGCCGATCAGCGACGAGGAAATCGCGGAGCGCCGCAAAGCCAGCGTCGGCGACCCCAGGGACCGGGTGTTCGCGGGCACGGTGGACGGTGTGAACCGGTTCTTCACCGAGCAGCGCTGGTCCGACGGGCTGCCGATCATCCCGCCCACGGCGGAGCGGGTCGAAGAGTTCCTCCGGTACACGGACCAGCCGTGGGACGCCGTGGTCGGCGTGCTCCCGATCGCCTATCGGGAAACCCTGGTCTGGCACGTGGCCGTCAACGGCGTCATGGCGGGATGCCCGCCGGAGTTCATGCCGGTCCTGATTGCATATACCAAGGCCCTCGCGGACGGGAACTACCGCCGGACGCTCGCCAGCACCCATGCGTGGACGCCGTACTGCTGGATCAACGGCCCGCTTGCCCGGCAGTTGGGCATCGATGCGCAGCAGGGTCAGATCAACGAGCCGCGCAACGCGGCGCTCGGACGCTTCATCAACCTGGCCATGATGAATCTGGGCGGCTATTACGTCAAACAGGACCGCATGGGCACCTTCGGCTATCTCATGCCTTGGAGCCTGGCCGAGGATGAGGCGGCCTGCCTCAAGATCGGCTGGCAGCCCTACCATGTGCAGAAGGGGTTCGATCTGAACCAAAGCGCGTTGACCGCGGCGTCCGCTCTGATGTGGGGCAACAACCTCACCCCGGCATCGCACGACGGGGAGAGGATCATGGAAATGATGGCCTGGGATGTCGTCGAGAAAGGCCAGTTCGCCACGGGCAGCGGACCGCGGCTTCCGGACCGGACCCTGCTGATCACGGAGTATGTCGCCCGCGATCTCGCCCGGACGTATCCGACCAAGGAGAAGCTGGAGGAGGCCCTGATCGCGACGGCGCGGCGCCCGGCCTATGAGCGGGCGTATGCCAACTACTGGGCCAACCCCGGTAGCGCCTTCCCCGCCAGATACACCGTCGACATGCACGTCAAGAAGATCATCCGCGACGAAGGCGGCGAACTGACGGCTCCCCCGCCCTGGACCGAGAAGGTTGCCGGACGCGAGAAGATCTACACCGTTCCGGTCATGCGAGTCGGGATGACGCCCATTCTCGTCACCGGGGACGCGGACCGGAACAAGGTGCAGACCATGCCCGGCGGCAACTCCGCCACCATCGGGATCAAACTGCCGGCGAACTGGAACGAACTGATGGCCGAGCTTGGCTATCGGCCCCTTGAGGAGTTCTTCCTTGCCGAAGAGGCGCCCAAAGGAAATTGACCTCCCCGGCAACGAGCGACACCCGTCCGGAAAACAAATAAGGGCATCTGACCTGTCAGGTCTCTTGTCCTGGTGCTGGTCATTTCAGTTTCCTCC
>LVAZ01000535.1 GCA_001603055.1 Victivallales bacterium Lenti_02 | reverse complement strand
CAGACAGGCTTTGTCGAAGGTGATTTCGGCAGAAAACCGCGCCGTCTCCCCCGCCCGGAGTTCGCCGGGAACCTCGAGGCTATGCACGGTGGCGACCGGAGGATCGGGGCGGACGGCGGCGACTTCCCGGATCAGCAGGTCGTAGCGCTGCCCCGGCTCCACCCCGAAGGCGATCACGGTCAGCCAGGCCAGGGGGAAATCGAACACCCCGTCCGCGTCCTTCGACCAGGAGGCCACGGCCCAGTCCTTCCGGGCGAAGCGGAGCGTCGCCTCCGTTCCGGCTGGCAGATCGACGGCCGGCACGGTCCACTCGGCTCCGCCCGCGTCCCGCGCCTTGAGCGCCAGCCGCAGGGCGGAACCGTCGTTGCGGACCCGCAGGACCACCTCGGAGAAGGGCGCGCGGACCTCCCGGCGCAGGAAGATGTCGTTGAACTTGGGTCCCTTCGAGACGAAGCGCCAGCGCAGCCCGTCGGCCTCCGGCGCCAGCCCGTGCTCGCTCAATTCCTGGCGCAGCCGGTTCTCGTCCCGCGCCGTGTCCCACTTGGCTTCGGTTCCGGGGCCGAAGAGAAGTTCGGTTTCTTCCGCCATGAGCATGCCTCCCAGCAGACAGGAAAGACCAACCAGCGCCACGCGATGCAAAGTCATGGGTTCTATCCTTGTAGCAATACCGTCCCGAACGAGTCCCGTCCTACTATCGTCCCGTCCGGTCCGAAGACAATGCCGTCCGCGCCGTTCATCGGCTCCGGCGCGTGCTACATTGGGGACTTCAAGGGTCCGCCACGGGGTTGTCATGGCTGTCGCGCGCATTGTCCTCGATCTGATGCTGGACCGGGAGTTCGACTATCTCGTGCCCCCGGAGCTGGCGGCGCGGCTGCGTCCCGGCATGCGGGTGATGGTTCCCTTCGGCAAGGGGGCCAGCCGCGCGGGCTGCGTGATCGGGATCAAGGACTCGAGCGAATACCCGAACCTCAAGGCCGTCGAGTCGCTGGTCGGGGACCGCGAGCAGATTCCCCCCTCCCTGCTGCGCCTCTCCCAGTGGATCAGCGAATACTACTGCTGCCCCATCGAGGCGGCGATCCGCGCCATGCTGCCCGCCGCCGTGCGCGGCGGCAAGATCAAGCACCGCGAGGAGAAGTTCGCCTGTCTGGCCGAAAAGGCGACCCACAAGGGCGCGGAACTCGCGGAGCTGACCGCCAAGCAGCGCCACACGCTCGAAACCCTGACCCGCCTCGGCTCCGTCCCCGTGAGCGAGCTGCGCGAGGTGGCCGAGGTGGGGCCGACCGTGATCGCCAAGCTCGAGGAGAAGGGCTGGATCGTCATCGAGCAGCGCCAGGTGGGGCGCGATCCCTTCGAGGACGACATCATCCTCCCCACCCGCCCGCTTCCCCTGACCCGCCACCAGGGCGAGGCCCTGGCCATGGTCATCAACGGCGTCGATTCCGCCGAGGGCTGCACCATCCTGCTCCACGGCGTCACCGGCAGCGGCAAGACCGAAGTCTACCTGCAGGCCATCGACCATTGTCTGAAAAAGGGCCGCGAAGCCATCGTCCTGGTGCCGGAAATCTCCCTCACCCCGCAGACCTGCCAGCGGTTCCGCGCCCGTTTCGGCGAGGAGGTCAGCGTGCTCCACAGCGGGCTCAGCGACGGGGAGCGCTTCGACGAGTGGACCAAGATCAACGAGGGGCGCACCCGCATCGTGGTGGGCGCCCGCTCCGCCCTCTTCGCCCCCTTCCGCCATCTCGGGCTGATCGTGGTGGACGAGGAGCACGAGTCCAGCTACAAGCAGGACGAGGCCCCGCGCTACAACGCCCGCGATGTGGCCGTGGTGCGCGGTCGCATGGAACAGGCCACCGTCGTCCTCGGCTCCGCCACCCCCGCCCTCGAATCCTACCACAACTGCCGGCAGGGCAAGTACCTTCTCGCCGAGCTGCCCGAGCGGGTGGACGACCAGCGCATGCCCATCATGGAAGTGGTGGACATGGCCGCCGAGGCCTCCCTGCGCGGCGGAGCCCAGATTTTCAGCCGCCGCCTCGAAGACCTGGTGAACGAACGCCTCGAAAACGGCGAGCAGACCATTTTCTTCCTCAACCGGCGCGGCTACGCCACCCAGTTCCTCTGCTCGAAATGCGGCTACGTGGCCAACTGCGACGAGTGTTCGGTGACCTTCACCTACCACCGGCGGGACCAGATGCTCGCCTGCCATCTCTGCGGGCACCTCCGCCCCGCCCCGGAGGCTTGCCCCCAGTGCGGCAACCCCGAGGTCCGCTACACGGGCATCGGCACCGAGCGCATCGAGTCCGCCGCCCATGCCGCCTTTCCCCGCGCCACCATCGCCCGCATGGATTCGGACACCATGACCACCCGCCGCGCCTACCAGAAGACCCTCGCGGAATTCGGCTCGGGCCGTATCCACATCCTCATCGGGACCCAGATGATCGCCAAGGGACTCCATTTCCCGAACGTGACTCTGGTCGGGGTCATCTTCGCCGACCTCGGGCTCCATCTGCCCGATTTCCGGGCGGGGGAGCGGACCTTCCAACTGCTCACCCAGGTGGCCGGGCGCGCCGGGCGCGGCGACCGCGCCGGACGGGTGATCGTGCAGACCTACACCCCCTTCCACCCGGCTCTCCAGTTCGCCCTCGAACACGATTTCAAGGGGTTCTACCGGGAGGAGATGGAGGCCCGCACCGTCCTCGCCTTCCCCCCCGCCACCCACATGATCCTCGTCCACTTCCGCAGCAAGGAACTGGAAAAAGTCGCCGCCGCCGCCACCGAATTCGCGACCCGGCTCCAGCCCCTGCTCCCCCCCGAAGTCCAGCTCATGGGGCCGATGCCCGCCCCCATCGCCCGGATTCGCGGGCTGTTCCGCTTCCACCTCACCCTGCGCGGCGGGCCCATCGCCCAGGTGGTCCGCATCCTCCGCCCCCTCGTCCTCGGCCAGCGCACCAAGGAGGTGGACATTCAGGCCGACGTGGACCCCCGTTCGCTGATGTAGGCTAGCCGGCGGGGACCGGTGCCGGTTGCTGGTCCCAGCGGTAGAGCAGTTCGGCGCGATGCTCGCCGTTGAGGGCGGTCAGCAGCCAGGGCGTGGCCCGGCCGCAGGTTTCGCAGGCCAGGCGTTCAAGCCGACCGTGGCGGCTCGAACGGCGCTGGAAGACGGGAAGCTGGCGGCAGACTGGGCAGGGGGTGCGCATGGCGACGGCATCCTTCAGTTCGCGGGGCGGGCCAGCCGCCGCCGGGTTTCGTGAATGTCCTGGACCAAATCCCGGAGGCGGGCGGAGAGGCGGACGGCCAGCTCGCGGGAGCGGGGAGCCAGTTCGGCGACGGCGGCGGGACCGGCGCTGGCGAGCTGGTCCCGCAGGCGGTCGAGTCCGGGCAGCTCGGGCGGCACTACCAGCGCCTGCTCGGGGGCGGCCAGACGGAACACGTAGTCGTCGGGCAGGATTTCGCGTCCGCCGACGGTCACGAGCCGACCGTTCAGGCAGCGGGCGATGGTGTCCTCGATCTCGACCGGCATGTCCTCGCTCTGGAAGCGGACCCGGTCGCCGGCCCGGAGGCTGCGCCAGGTGCTGGGCGGGGGGCAGAGACGTTTCATGTTCGGATCTCCTTTGCTCAAAATGCAGGAATGGGGACAGGGGATTCGGCGGGAGTCAGGCAGGCCGCGTGGACGAAGCCCGCCGCGCTCCAGCAGGAAGCGGCGCCGACAGGAATGGCCCGGCGGCAGCGGGGGCAGAGCCGCGCGCCCACCCGCGCCTGGCTGCGGGATAGGACGGCGAAGGCCCGGCACTCGGGTTCAGCCCGGAGATGGGCCGACAGAGCGGCGGGGGACGGGAAGCGGCGGTGGCAAAAGGGGCAGACGACGGTGGACATGATGGATTCCTCGGTTTCAGCGGTCGGCGAGATGGAGAACCCGGCGCAGCCGGGCCACGCAGGCGGTCTGTTCCCGGGGGTCGCCGAGAACCAGCAGGGCCTCCAGCTCCCCGAGCAGGCGCTCCGCCTCCGCCCGGTCCACCTCGCCCTCGGGCAGGGACAGCAGTTTGCTCAGATGCCCCGCCTGGCGCAGCAGCGAGGTCCCGCAGGTCTCGATCTGCTCCAGAGTCTCCAGACGCAGTTTCCACACGGTGTCGGACATGGCTCACTTCCCTTTCGTACAGGTTCGGAATAAAAACAGGAGGGGAGGGGTTGACATATTGCTTTTGTCTAGCTATTCTTTCTAGTGGGACATAGCAAACAACCAACACACATACTAATAAGCATTCAGAAAGAAAAAAGCAAATGAACCGGGGCGTGAAAAACAACCCCTTCTCGCCGGAGGAGCGCCAGCGGATCGCCGAACGGCTGGGGATGGCCCGGCGGAGCATGCGCAACGGACGGGGAATTTTGCAGACGGAAATGGCGGACCTGCTCGGGGTGAGCCATTCGCACTACTCGAAATGCGAGAGCGGCCACAACAGTTTCAGCGGCAAATTCCTGGAACGGTTTGCCGAGTGCGCTTGCGTCGGCCTGGACTGGCTGGTTTCAGGCGCGGGGGACATGTATGCGAGTCCGGGGGAGGTGCGCGAGAAAGCCGATCCCTGGCAGGAGAAGCCCACGCCGCCGGAACGGGTCGGGCCGAGCGAGGAATGGGTGCGGCGGGTGCTGGAAAGCGCGCGGGACCCGCAGGTGGTGGCGGCGGCGGAGGCGCTGGCCCAGGCGACTGGTTCCACCTACGACGAGGCGGTCGCCATGGTCATCGCCCGGCGGCTGGCCAGCCGCCGCTAGGCGGGGCGAGGGAGAGCAACGGGGGGCGGCAAGTTTTTGGACCTGTGAGATAAGGCAACCCCGCCGCTGGTATCCCCCACAGCAGGCGTTCCCCCCAGGCTCCCCAACGGGGAGCAACATGCCAGCCCAGCCAGCATGGCTGGGATCATCGCCCCCATCCCCCCATATCCTGACCGTGGGAAGCGCGTTGGATTTGTCAGGGTGAACGGGATTGGGGAGCATGGATTCGGGGCCTTCCCGCGACCGCGCCGGAAACCATGTCTACCTTTCGCGTGGAGCGGTCGCGTCTCGCGACCACCCGTCCCGCGCCATGCCCACCTTGGCGGGTTGGTGGGACGTTCCCGGCGCTGCGCGCCGTGGCCACGAGGACGTGGCCGCTCCACGCGCCTGGTTGGCATGGCGTTGCGGAAGGCGTTCTGCCTGCGCGGTCCTTGAGTTTGGAGTTCCGGTTCTCTGATCCTCCGTGTCTTTGTGCCTCCGTGAGAGAATGGCTTCCCTATTTCGCAGACCGGTTTTTTTGCTCTCTGGATTGCTTTTTAGAATATGAAAGCCTATGGTATTGCTGTTGTCGATCCTCCTCCTTGAGATTTCCAGGAACAGCAAACCATGCGACTCTTCCCCTCCCCATTCCGTCGTGTCCTTCCGGTGGTTGTGGTTCTGGCCTGCGGCTGCCGCACGGCGGGACCGCAGGTGACGCTGCGCGAATGCCGCGACTGCACGGTCTCGGTCGCGGGTGCGGTCGAGGCGTGGCAGGGCAAGAGCGTGCCGGTGGATGTGCTGCGCAATCCCACGGTGTCCGCGTCCCAGAACGGCGACGCCACGGCGACCCGCGCCGGGGAGGGGGAATAGACCATGGCCTTCGATCCCGTCGTCATGGCCAACGGCTTCTGCGGGGTGCTGGCCGGTTCCGGTCTGGTGGCCCTCTGGGTCCGTTCCCGCGAGGAGCGCATGCGCGTGCTCGAAGCCGAGGTGGACAAGCTGCGCGAGCGCACACTGCGCGAGGTGCAGGAGCGGCTCGAACGGCATGTCGCGGCCGACCGTAGCCAGGAGTTCACCGCCAAGCTCGAAACCGTCATCGCCCAGAACAACGAAATCATGTTCGAGCTGAAAAAGCTGAACCGCGAGAGCGCCGCCCAGGGCACCACGGTCGCCCGCACCGAGCAGAGTCTCCACAGTCTCTGGGACAAATTCGACGCCTGCCGCCAAAGCCACCGCACCCCAGGCAGCAAGGACTGATTCCCATGCCGCTGGCCCGCAACAACATCCAGCGCCATTACCCGCGCTCCGCCCGGATCGAGCTGGTCCGCTGGCGGGAAATCGAGGGGCTGGCCCCGAACCGTCTGCTGGCGCGGGCGGCGGAACGCTGGCCGGACCTGCCGCGCATCCATGCCAGCACCTGGCAGGCGTGGCGGGAGAGTCCGGAATATGCCACCATCCGCGAGCGGGTACTGGCCGAACAGACCGAGCGGGAACGGCTCAGCGAGCTGTTCCGCGCGGCAGGCGGGGCCGACGCCCTCGGCGAGATTTCGGACGCGGCGGCCTACGCCCTGGCGGCGAAAGTCATGCGTCTGGCCGAGGACAGCGAGGACGCCCGCGAGATCGGTGCCCTCATGCGCACGGTCCGCGAGGCCAAGACCCTCGCCACCCGCGACATCCAGGAGCGCTGCGAGGCCCGCATCCGCGCCCTGGCCGAGGCCCACGCCGCCGAAACCGCCGAACTCCGCGCCGCCATCGCCCGGCGCGAAGCCGAAATCGCCGAACTCCAGTCCCGCCTTGCCCAGTCCGCCGAGCAGCCGGGTCTCCGGCCCGAGACCATCGACGAGATCGAGCGTCGGCTCCATCTCCTCTAGCCGATGCGTCGGCGGCAGTGCGCACCCGCCGATAGCGATAGCGATTCCGATAGCGATTCCGATAGCGATTCCGATAGCGATTCCGATAGCGATTCCGATAGCGATTCCGATAGCGATAGCGAAAGCGATTCCGATAGCGATAGCGATCCGTGTCGGCTTGGGATCACGCCGAACATTTTCCCTCCCCCCCCTTAGTGGAATTCGTGAAACTCGTGGCAAGCAATCCCGCCAATTTCTTTCTGCCCTATCAGCGCCGCTGGATCATGGACGACAGTCGGCTGAAGCTGATGGAGAAGTCCCGCCAGATCGGGCTTTCCTGGGCGACGGCCTACGGGCTGATCCGCCGCAAGGCCCGCGCCGGGCAGACCCTCGACGCCTGGGTGTCCTCGCGCGACGATTTCCAGGCCCGGCTGTTCAAGGAGGACTGCGTCCGCTTCGCCGAACTCCTCGATCTCGGGGCCAAGGACCTCGGGGTCCGCGTGGTGGACGATGACAGCCGCGCCACCGCCCATGTCCTGCGCCTCGCCAACGGCGCCCGCATCCATTCGATGAGTTCCAATCCCAACGCGCAGGCGGGGAAGCGGGGCGACCGGGTGCTCGACGAGTTCGCCCTCCACGCCAATCCCCGCGAACTCTGGGCCATCGCCTATCCCGGCATCACCTGGGGCGGCTGCCTCGAAGTGGTCAGCACCCACCGGGGCAGCCAGAATTTCTTCAACCAGCTCGTCCTCGAAGCCCGCGAAAAGGGCAATCCCAAGGGCATCAGCCTCCACCGCGTCACCCTCCAGGACGCCCTCGACCAGGGCTTCCTCGCCAAGCTCAAGGCGAAGCTCCCCCCGGACGATCCCCGCCAGGAGCTGGACGAGGCGGGCTACTTCGACCTGATCCGTTCCGGCTGCGCCGACGAGGAGTCCTTCCAGCAGGAGTACATGTGCAGTCCCGCCGACGATGCCGGTGCCTTTCTTGGCTACGATCTCATCACCGCCTGCGAGTATGCCGAGGGCGAGGCCTGGGAAACCGATCTCGCCCGCTGTCCGAATCCCGTCCATGTGGGCGTGGATGTGGGGCGGGACCACGACCTCACCGTTGTCTGGGCCCTGGAGACCGTCGGCGGCGTCCACTTCACCCGCCGGGTGATCGAGCTGCGCGAACAGACCTTCGCCGTCCAGGAGCAGGTGCTGGACGAAACCCTCCGGCTCGGCTGCGTCCGCCGCTGCTGCATCGACGCCACCGGCATCGGCCGCCAGTTCGCCGAGCGCGCCCTGGCCCGGCACGGCCGCTACCGGGTCGAGGAAATCCGCTTCACCGCCGCCGTCAAGGAAGCCCTGGCCTACCCCCTCCGCGCCGCCTGCGAGCGCCGCGCCCTGCGCCTCCCCCCGCGTCCGGAAATCCGCGCCGACCTCCGCGCCATCCGCCGCGAAACCACCGCCGCCGGCAATCTCCGCTTCGCCGCCGACCGCGGCAAAAATGGCCATGCCGACCGTTTCTGGGCTCTGGCCCTCGCCCTCCACGCCGCCAGCCGCCAAACCGCGCCCCCCATCGGTGCCCAGGCCTTCCCTCAATCCCCGACCGACCTCTCCGGCATGTTCTGAACAAAATGGACG
>LVAZ01000073.1 GCA_001603055.1 Victivallales bacterium Lenti_02 | reverse complement strand
TTGCACCTCCTTGCATGTCGCGCTCACTGGCGCACTAGCCTGGGGCAGTCGCCCCAGGACTGGCACGGACCCCCGTTTTTCGCCCTGATGGGGCGAGATAAAGAAGGCGTGCCGACGGCAGGGAACCGGGTTCGGCGACCAAATGATCCCGCCACCTTCAGGGCGGAATACCTATCCATTTCCCGACCTGGGGTTCGGCACCCCAGGCTATGGTTATACTGTGCCTCCGGCACAAAGAGACGGCGGATTTCTGCCAAACTCCAGGCCACCGACGGCAAATTCGGATTTTTTCCTGCGGACCGCTTGCAATGCGCTCATGTCCGGGCACATTTGCCTCGTTTCACCAACCAGCTTCTTCGGAAGCCAGGGGAATCCGGTGCAAATCCGGAACGGTCGCGCCACTGTGAGCGGGAACGAACCCCAACGGGCCACGGCGGGAAACCGCGGGAAGGCCAGGGTAGTAGGATCGAGCCCGCAAGTCAGGAAACCCTGCCATACGACGTCTCCGCGCAAGGGATGTTCGGTCCTTCAGCCCAAACGCTGTGCAGGTTCCGGCCATTCCTAGCCAATCGAGGAATGGCCGGAGTTTTTTCCGGCCGAGGCAGAGAAAACAACCAGCAACGGCAAGGTGGACGACATGAGCATCCGACGCGGCACAGGGCTTCTCGCAATGGCGGCACTCGCGGGCCTCGCGCTCCAGGCGCAACCCGCCGGGGACGAAACCCGGCAGATGGACGACGTGGTGATCACCGCCACCCGCAGTGAAACCTCCACCCGGGAAATCCCCGCCAACGTCACCGTCATCACCGCCCAGGACATCGCCGACGGCAACTACAGCGATGTGGTCGGCGTCCTGCAAAGCCTTGGCGGCCTCCACTTCCGCAGCTTCTCCGGCAACCAGGAAGCGACCGTGGACATCCGCGGCTTCGGCGAGAACAGCCATGGCCGCGTCCTCATCCTCCGCGACGGCCGCCGGCTGAACCGGCCCGACATGCGCGGCATCAACTGGAGCCAGATTCCCCTCGCCAGCATCGAGCGCATCGAAATCCTGCGCGGCCCCGGCGGCGCCATCTACGGCGACAACGCCGTGGGCGGGGTCATCAACATCATCACCAAGAAGGGCACCGCCGAACCCACCGGCGAAGTGGTCGTCGAGGGCGGCAGCCAGTCCTACAACCGCCAGGCCCTGTCCCTGCTCGGCAACCTCGCCGGCCTCGACTACGCCCTCTCCCTGGAACGTAGCGAGACTTCCGGCTGGCGCCACCGCACCGGCACCCGCACCGAGGGCGGCGACCTCTCCCTCGGCTACGACCTCGCCGAAGGCCTCCGGCTCGACGTGAATCTCGCCCTGCTCCACACCGACTACGAAATGCCGGGCGGCCTGCTGAGCAAAGCCGCCTTCGAGGCCAACCCCCGCGCGGCCCAGAATCTGTTCGACGAGGCGGCGGAAGACTACTTCACCATCAACCCAACCCTCACCGCCCAACTCGCCGAAACCGTCGAGTTCATCTTCGAGACGGGCTATTCCCGCAAGGACATCGAAACCGACACCGTTTCCTGGTTCACCTGGAGCGATATGCTCGTCGAAACCTGGACCGTCGCCCCCCGCTTCGTCTTCACCGCCCCCCTCGGGGATTTCGCCAACCGCCTGACCATCGGCATGGACTGGACCTACGAATCCCTCGAGGTCAAGCGCTACTTCGACGCCGGGCGCACCGTCTACGGCGGCGGTGCCGATGTGACCAAGG
>LVAZ01000534.1 GCA_001603055.1 Victivallales bacterium Lenti_02 | reverse complement strand
GGCCGGGGCGGGGGCACGTCGCCGCCGACGAAGATGCCGTCGGCGTAGAGGACGGGGCGGGCGAGGGAGGTGTAGTCCCAGAGAACGACGTTGTGGAGATGGCTGCCGGCGGGGATGGTGAGCCCTTCGCCCAAGCCCAGAGCGCCGGTGCAGCGGACGCCTTTGGCCTCCCATTCGGCCCGCCGCCGGGCCTGTTCGGCCTGGGCCTGGCGGAGCCGGGGATGGGAGGCGAGGGCGCAGTCGGCCACGTCGCCGTGGGCGCGGATGTAGCGGCCGGGCGTGCCCAGATCGCTCCAGTAGCAGTGGGACTCGACCGCGAGGCCGTTCACCGCCAACCCGGCCGCAAGGGCCTTCTCGTAGGCGACGATGATCGAGTAGGGGCCTTCACCCGGCACGAAATCGAAGATGTCGCGGCGGATGAGGTGAATACCCGCGAAGGTGAACTGCCCCTGCCCGTGGGGCCGCCGGAAGTCGGCGACCCGGCCGTCGGGATGGAGGTCCACGGTGAGGGGGCCCCGGCCCGGCACGAGCAGGAGGGTGGCGGCCGCGCCGCTGGCCAGATGGGCGTCCACCAGCCGGTTCAGGTCGAAGTCGAGGATTTCGTCCACGTTGTGGACCAGCAGATGGTCCGCCTCGGGGAGAATGGCCAAACCCTTGCGCAGGCCGCCGCCGTGGTCGAGCAACTCGTTTTCGTGGGAGACGCGCACGTCCATGCCGAGGCTGGTCCCCAGGCGGCGCGCCGCCTCGTAGACCCGGTCGGCCTGATAGGAGACGTTCACCGCCGTGGGGCCGAGTTCGAGCCGCTGCAACTGGGACAGGGCCAGTTCGAGCAGGGGCACGCCGCAGAAGGGGGCCAGGGCCTTGGGGCGGACCAGGGTGGCAGGGCGCAGGCGCCGCCCTTCGCCGGCGGCAAGAATGAATCCATTGATCGAGGCGGGCACGGGAAGTCTCCGGATGGATGGCAACGTTGCCATACCATGCCCCGCACCCGCCGTTTTGGCGAGCGGACAGAGCGTATGAAGTATGAAGGAAATGCGGGGAGGAGGTCTCCGGCTTTCACTGCGTCCACTGCGTCCACTACGCCCACTCTCCCCCCGGCCACCCCAGGGGAATCTCGGGCGTTCGCCCAGCCGCGCGGGGATTGGCGTGGTATGCTATGGGGTGAAAACCGTATCCTCTCCGGAGCCCGGCCGATGATTCTGTTTCTGTACAACGTGGTGTTCTTCGTGGCCTTCCTGCTCTATTCGCCGTTTCTGTATGTGAAGCAGAAGCGCCGGGGCGGAGTCACCAAGGAGTACTGGCAGCGCTTCGGACGGTTCACGGCGGCGGAGAAGGCGGAGCTGGCCGGTCTCGACGGACCGGTCTGGATTCATGCGTGCAGCGTGGGCGAGACGGTGGCGGCCCTCACCTTCATCCGCCGCTGGCTCGAACGGGAACCCGAGGCCCGCATCGTCCTTTCGACCACCACCACCACCGGGCACGCCCTGGCGGCGGCCAAGAAGCCGTCCTCCGTGCGCCTGATCTACTGTCCCATCGATTTCTATTGCTTCGTGCGGGCGGCCCTGGGCGCGGTTCGGCCCTCGCTGCTGGTGATCTTCGAGGTGGAAATCTGGCCGAATCTGATCCTCCAGGCGCAGGCGCGGGGGATTCCCCTGGCCCTGGCCAACGGACGCATGTCCGACAAGTCGGCGCAGGGCTACACCAAGCATGGCTGGCTGTTCCGCCGTCTCTTCCGGGCCTTCGCGGTTCTCTGCATGCAGACCCGGGAGGACAGCGAGCGGGTGCGCCGGGTGGCCGGTCCCGAGGCCAATGTCCACACCTGCAACACCATGAAGTTCGACCAGGTGCCGGACCAGAAGCGTGGCGAGGCCGCCGACCAGGCGGTCCGGGCCGAACTCGACCGCGCCTTCGGCCCTGGCGAGCGCCTCGTCTTCGTGGCCGGCTCGACCCACGGCGGCGAGGAGGAACTCATGGCCGACACCGTGCGCGCATTGCGCGCGGACATCCCCGCCCTCCGTCTGGTTCTCGTGCCCCGCCATGTGGAACGGACCCCGGACGTGGAGGCGGTGCTGAAGCAGCGGGGCCTGTCCTACCGCCTGCTGCGCAACGATCCCGGCACCGCGACCGGACCGGTGGACGTACTGCTGGTGAACACCACCGGCGAGCTGATGAACTACTACGCCGCCGCCGATGTGACCTACGTGGGCAAGAGCCTGGCGGGCAACGAGGGCGGACACAACATCATCGAGCCGGCCATCTTCGGCAAGGCCATCCTGCACGGAGCCAACATGCAGAATTTCCGCGACGTGGCCCGCATCTTCCGCGAGGCCGAGGCCGCCGTCGAGGTCGCCGCCGACGCCGATTTCGCCCCCGCCCTGCGCCGCCTGCTTACCGACACGACGGCCCGCGCGGAACTGGCCCGCCG
>LVAZ01000072.1 GCA_001603055.1 Victivallales bacterium Lenti_02 | reverse complement strand
GAAGCCGATGACGATGGGGCTGCCCCGGCGGGCGACGACCAGCCGGTCCGGCTCGTCCCGGCAGAGCACGGCGATGCCGAAGGTGCCCTCGACCTGCTTGAGCGCCGCCGCCGTGGCCTGCACCAGATCGCCCTCGTAGCAGGAGGCGATGAGCTGCACCAGCACCTCGGTGTCGGTGTCGGAACGGAAGGTCCGGCCCCGCTGCTGCAAATGGTTTTTCAGGGCCAGGTAGTTCTCGATGATGCCGTTGTGGACCAGGGCGATGCGCCCGTCGTCGTCCAGATGGGGATGGGCGTTGGCCACGGTGGGCGGGCCGTGGGTGGCCCAGCGGGTGTGGGCGATGCCCGTGGTGGCGGTCGCCGCTTCGGGCCAGCGGGCGGCGGCGGCCTCGTGCAGGGCGGCGACCTTGCCCACCGCCTTCGCCACCTCGAGGGCGCCGTCGTGCAGCAGGGCCAGCCCCGCCGAATCGTAGCCCCGGTACTCGAGCCGCCGCAAGCCTTCGAGCAGCGGGTCGATGGCCCGCCGTTTGCCTACATAGCCAACAATGCCGCACATGGTGAAGAGTTCCCTCGCGGAAAAATGGTGGTGGATTCCCTTGCCTCGCCGGGCCGTACTATAAACCCTCGCCGCGAATTCGCCGGATGCGCCCCGTCCGCCGCGGCGAACGTTTCGCGCGGGCAGAGCCTTGCGCCGCCCGCCTTGACACGCCATAGTCGGGCAGGGACGGTTTCTTTCGTCAGCGGGAGACTTCCATGCAGGCTTGTGGCGCAAAATGCCGGTTCCGGGTCGTCGCCCCGGTCTACCCCGCCTTCAACATCTACTCGGGCATTGCCCGGCACACCACGGCGCTGGGGCCGGTCCTGGTCGCCACCGTGGTCAACCGCATGGCGGATTGGGAAGCCGAGGTGATCGACGAGAACAACTACCGCCGCCCCGGTCCCCGCGACGAGAACCGTCTGCCCGACCACCGGCTGCTGCAAGCCATCCGGGGAACCGACGCGGTGGGGTTGTACGGGGGCTTGACCAGCACCATCCCCCGGCTCTTCGAGCTGGCCCGCTTCTATCGCGGCCAGGGGGTCGTCACCATCGCCGGGGGCCAGCATTTCGTCGCGGAGAATCTGCCCGAGGCCTTCGCCAACGGCATCGACTACGTGGTCCGGGGCGAGGGCGAGGAAACCATCGTCGAACTGCTCGACGCCATCCGCGAGCAGCGCGATCCCGCCGGCATCCCCGGCCTGGCCTTCCAGCGCGACGGCAAGCTGATTCTCACTCCCGAACGTCCCCCCATCACCGATTTCTCCAGCCTGCCCTTCCCCGATTTCGGCCTGGTGCGCTATGCGAAGATCAAGGTCTATCCGCTCAACTGGACCCGGGGCTGCGGCATGGACTGCGAGTTCTGCACGGTCAAGGGGCGGCCCCGCCCGTCCTCGCCCGAACGACTCTTCGAGCAGGTCGCCGCCCTGGTCGAAACGCGGCAGGCCCGGGATTTCTTCATCGTGGACGATCTGTTCGGGCAGCGCCGCGAGGACGCCCTGCGCCTCTGCCGTCTCCTGGCGGAATACCAGCGGGCCACCGGGACGAAGCTGGACTTCACCGTCCAGATTCGCCTGGACCGGGCCAAGGACACGGAACTGCTCCAGGCCATGCGCGAGGCCTCGGTCAACACCGTCTGCATCGGCTTCGAGTCGCCCATCCCCGAGGAACTGGCGGCGATGAACAAGCATGTCAAGCCCGAGGAGATGCTGGCCCTCACCGAAGTCTACCATCGGGCGGGTTTTCTGGTGCATGGCATGTTCATCTTCGGCTACCCCCTGCCGCCCGGCGCGGAGTTGAACCTGTCCCTCCGGGAGCGCATCCGCACCTTCCGCCGCTTTGTCCGGCGCGGCCGGCTGGACACCATCCAGCTTCTGCTGCCGGTGCCCCTGCCCGGCACCGAGCTGACCGCCCGCCTCGCCGCCCAGGGACGGTTCTTCCCCCGCGAGGTCTTCGGCTGGGAGTACTACGACGGCAATTTCCCACTCTTCGTGCCCGATCCGCCGCTCACCCCCGAGCAGATGCACGGCGCCCTGCGCCGGATCATGGGCCGCTTCTACCGCTTCCGCCACATGTTCGGCGTGGCCTACAACATCCTGATTTTCCCCGCCATGATCTTCTCGGTCTTCAACCTCCGCGTGGGCTGGCACCACTGGCACCGCGCCTGGCGCAACAATCTCGTCCGCTTCGGCGGCTGGATCGTCTTCCGCAACTGGAGCAACGCCCTCCGCAAAGGCGGCTTCCACGACAAGCTCCGCAAGCTGAACCCCTCCGGAGAAAGTAGGAAATAGAAAGGAGAAAGGCCCCGTTTTTCCCCACTGCGTCCACTGCGTCCACTGCGTCCACTGTTCACTCGTTGCGCGGCGACAGCTCGGGTGCTATGCTGGTCGCCGTAGGCACCCTGCCGAGAGCAAAGGAGTTCCGGGCATGAACGAAGAGAAACGCGGTTGGCCCTGGTGGAAGAAGCTGCTGACGGCTTTGGCGGTGCCCCTGCTCGCTCTGCTCGGCCTGTTCTTCGGCCTGCGCCGGTCGTGGATCGAGCCGCTGCCGGGCGTCCGGGCCGAGCCGACCCGGCCCGTCATGGCGCGGAGCCACTTCGGCCCCGAGTCCCCCTACCTGCGCCTGCTCAATCTGCTCGTCGACATTGCCGACCATTCAGGAGATGCGTCGGTCAGCGCGGGGTTGCTTATGGCCGTCGGCAGAAGCCCTTGGCTGGCTCCACCCGACCCGTCGGAACCCGTCGCTGAACTGGCATGGTGGTGGCCTGAAACCAGGTTGTTGCCTGACATGCCCCCCCGGAGGTCCAACTCCGATACCGCCCAGTCGGTCTTGCAGAAACTCCGCCATCATCCCTGGCCGACCACGCCGCCGCCCGCCCCCGTGCCCGAACCGGTCTATGCCCTTCCCTCCGTCACGTTTGATTCCGAAGACCCGTTTTCCCCGGAGGGTGGCAGGCTCGAAACCAACGGGATTTTCCATGCCAGGGACATGTTCGTTGGCGGGGAGACATTCGATGAGAGAGACTATTTTGGCGACCAAGGGGGAATGACCGACGGCGGGGTGATGTTTGGCGGTTGGAAGTATTCGCTCGGGATGCAGGAGGAGGGCATGCCGGGGAAACCCTTGCTGGATGCCCGCACCGGCGAGCCCATTTACCGGACGCCCTACGCGGCCTTTGCCGAGGACGCCCCCTGGATTCTCGAACAATACCGGGATGTCCGGCGGATTCTGGAACTCCACGAGCCGTTTTTCCCCGCGCTCGATCCCATCCTTGCCGATCCCGCCGCCCGGATGCCGACCGTTTGCCCTTACGATGTGCTTCCCCCCGTCCGCAAGCTATTCTCATGGCTCGCCGTGGCCGCGCAGGTCAAGGCCGGGGCGGGCGACTGGGACGGGGCCTTCCTCTGCATCGGCCGGATTCTGCAACTGGCCGACATGCTGTGTCGGGGAGGGGCCATGAGCAACCATTCCATTGCCTGGACAGGTGTTCAGACGGCGATGGAATCGGTTTGGTTCGTCGCCTCCCGACACCCCGTGCCGGTTCCTGTCCTCAAGCAGGCGGCGCGGGACATCCTGGCCCATGCCGACACGGCGGAACCCTATGTCGAGGCCGTGCGCAACGAATGGCTGGGAATCGAGAGCCGGGTTCACGAAAGCTACCGTTATCCGTCGTTCAAAACGCATGGGGGGATATGGTTTGGCGCAGGTCCGGGCGATCCCCAACCGTGGTTTCGGGCGGCCTTCGTTATCCTGGCTCCGTTGACGGGGAGCACGCCAGAGGCAAGCACCCGGAACCTGCACGCCTGTTGCCAGCATGTGGTCGCCCTGGCCGAGCAGCCCTTTTCCGCCCGTTCGCAGGCGGAGTACGACGACCTGTATGCACGGCTGCCCCCGGACAACGAAGCCGCGCTCTGGTTCGGCACCCGCGATCCGCTGGGGCGCTTATTGGCAATGAATAGGTTTCCCAAGAAAAACCCCCGCACCCAGCGCACCGCCCACGATGCGCAGTTGCATGGGATGGCGCTGTTTCTGGCCCTCCGAGCCTACGAACTGGAGCATGGCGGGGTGCCCGATACGCTCGGTGCGCTGGTTCCCGACTACCTCCCGCGCATTCCCGAGGATCCCTTCGACGGCCAGCCCTTCCGCTATCTCCCCCGTGCGGTCCCCGGTCTGCCCCCCGATGCCTGGGCGGTCTACAGCATCGGTGAAGACTTCGTGGACGACGGCGGCACGAGCCGTGTTGTTTTCGGGTATAGCTGGGACATGCCGGACCTGGTCTTCCCCTCCCGGCCCTACCCGGGGGAACGGGAACGACGCCAACCGTGAAGCCGCCCGTCACCGGGGAATCAGATGGGGCTGGCGTAGATGCGGAGGACGAGGTCGGTGGTGCGGCGGGCCTCCTCGCCGGGGACGAGGGGGGCGCGGTTTTCGCGGACGGCCTGGACGAAGTCGCGGAGAATGGCCTCGTGGCCGGCGGTGTCGGCGACCTTGGCGCTGGTGGCGCCGTCGTGGATGATCATGTCGCCGCTGGCGGCGGGGTTGGCGAGGCCGTCCACCAGCCAGTGGGTGATGGCGTCGTTCTCGAGGATGACGGTGCCGCGCTCGGCGTGGATTTCCAGACGGACGGGGAAGCCGGGCTTGCAGGCGGTGGAGGCGACGACGGTGCCGATCATGCCGTCGGCGTGGCGGAGCAGGGCGGCGCCGTGGTCCTCGCTCTCGATGCTGTGGCAGAAGGTGCCGCAGGCGCTGGCGACCCGTTCGGGGAGGCCGAAGAACCAGCCGTAGATGTCGAGGCTGTGGGCGGCCTGCTGCATGAAGGGGCCGCCGCCGTCGAGGGCTCGGCTGCCGCGGTAGGGGGCGCTGTCGTAGTAGGCCTGGTCGCGGTAGTATTTCACGGTCAGGTCGGCGCCGAAGACGCGGCCCAGGGCGTGGCGTTCGAGCAGGGCCTTCAGGGTCCGGTTGTCGGGGCTGGTGCGGCGCTGGAAGGCGACGGCGAGCTTGACGTCGGCCGCGCGGCAGGCGGCGATCATGGCGTCCATGGCGGCGTGGGTGACCTCGAGCACCTTTTCGGTGAGGACGTGCTTGCCCAGGCGGGCGGCGGCGACGGCGTAGGGGGCGTGGAGCCCGTTGGGGGTGGCCACGATCACTCCGTCGAAGGGGGTGTCCACCGCTTCGAGCGAGGGGGCGATCGGCACGTCCGCGACCGCCCGCCCCGAGCGCGACACCGTGGCGGCCAGACTCATGCCGGGGAGGGCGGCGAGGACGCGGGCGTACATCGCCGCCATGTTGCCCGAGCCGACGAGGACGAAACGGAAATCCTGCATGGTGCGCCTCCGGGGAAGGGCCAAACGAAGCGCCCCGCCGGGGTGGCGGGGCGCGGAAGCGAAGGCGAGGCAGGAGAGTTTGCTCTGTAGTCAGAACAATAAGGCCATGAGGCCCTGATGTAAGTAAAGCTCAGAGGGTCTGCTCCTGCCTCGGAGCATTACTACCATATCCTTTTTGTTCGCCGAATCAAGAGGTGGCAGGCCGATTCGGCGGTCAGGAGCCGAGGAGCCCCGCGAGTCCCTTGTAGAGCATGCGGCAGGCGCCGAAGCCGGCGATGATCTGGACCCAGAGATTGTAGTGCTTGTCGCTCAGCAGCTTGACGAGACCGATGCCGGCCAGGCCGCCGAGCACGATGGCGGGGAGGAGCTTGAGGTCGAAGAGGAAGCTGTCGAGGGTGATGATGCCGAGGTGCATGCCGAAGGGGACTTTGAGGATGTTGAGGACCAGGAAATACCAGGCCATGGTGCCGATGAAGCGGTTCTTCTCGAGGCGGAGGGAGAGGAAGTAGACCATCATCAGCGGCCCCGAGGCGTTCATCATCATGGTGATGATGCCGGCCACGACGCAGACCGGGACCGCGAAGGCCCAGCCCTCCGGAATGCGCTGGTCGCTGATGATGCCCCGTTCGCGGAGGATGTGGAAGACGAGGAAGAGCAGGACGGCCACGCCGATCACGATCCGCAGGGCGTCGTTGCTCATTTTGCCCATCAGGAAATAGCCGATGACGATGCCGGCGAGGGCCGGGGGAATCAGCTTGAGGAGCAGGGGCCAGTTGGCATGGCGGCGATAGTAGGTGACCGCCATCATGTCGGCCATGATCAGCATGGGCAGCAGGATGCCGGCGGAGAGCTTCGCGTCGAAGATGTCGGCCATGATGAGCACCGCCAGCGTCCCCAGCCCGGCGACGCCGGTCTTGGTCGCGCCCACCAGCAGGGCGGCGAGGATGGCCCAGAGCCACTGGCTCATGCTGAGATCGAAATTCATGGTTTCTCCGGGAAATGGGTGCAGGGCAAAGCGCGAAGCATAGACCGTCCCCGCCCGAAGACAAGCGGGCGGGATCAGGCAATCCGCAGGGCGAGGCTCGCCCTCGCCCGGCCCCTCATCCAACCAACGGGACGCAATACTCCCCGATGGGCGCAACAACCTCCAGGACGGAGCGGGGAGTGGTGGCTCCCCGCCCCGTTTTCGGGGTATGGCTACTTGTCGCCGAGGTTGGCCTGGCCCTGGGCGGCCATCAGGTTGCTGATCCGGCGGGCGAAGGCGAGGGGGTCCTCGACGGGGAGGGCGGCGGTGAGCAGGGCCTGATCGTAGAGCAGGTCGGTGAATTCGCCCACCTGGGCGTCCTCGGGGTTGCGGTCGAAGAGCTGCTGGAGCACGTCCACCACGGGATGGTCGGGATTGAGTTCGAGGATGCGGCGGGCGGGGGGCACGTCCTGGTTCATGGCGCGCATGATCTTCTCCATGTGCGTGCCCATGCCGTGCTCGTCGGCCACCAGACAGCAGGCGCTCTCGGTGAGGCGGCGGGAGAGGCGGACTTCCTTGACCTTGTCGCCGAGGAGTTCCTTCATCTTGCCGACCAGGCCCTTGTGGGCCTCCTCGGCCTGTTTGCGGGTGTCCTCCTTGGCCTTCTTCTCGTCCTCGCTGTCGAGGTCGATGTCACCCTTGGCGACGGATTTGAGGGCCTTCTTGCTGTAGGTGTGGAGTCCCTGGACGACCCATTCGTCGATGGGGTCGGTGAGGAAGAGCACCTCGTAGCCCTTGGCGCGGAAGGCTTCGAGATGGGGGGACTGGGCGACCTGGGCGCGGTTTTCGCCGGTGAGGTAGTAGATGTCCTTCTGGCCCTCGGGCATGCGGGCGACGTATTCGGCGAGGGTGGTGTACTGGTCCTTCTCGGTGGTGCTGCTGGTGAAGAGGAGCAGGTCCTGGAGCTTCTCGCGGTGCTCGAAGTCGCTGCTGACGCCTTCCTTGAGGACGGGGCCGAAGGCGCGCCAGAAGGTGATGTACTTGTCCCGGTTCTTCTCGAGCATCCCGGCGAGGGTGTCCATGACCTTCTTGACCAGATTCTTGCGGATCAGGCGCAGGTTCCGGTCCTCCTGGAGCAGCTCGCGGGAGACGTTGAGCGGCAGGTCGGAGGAGTCCACCACCCCGCGCAGGAAGCGGAAATGGCTGGGGACCAGCTCCTCGCAGTTGTCGGTGATGAACACCCGGCGGACGTAGAGCTGGACGCCCCGGTGGCGGCTCTCGGGCATGAACAGGTCGAAGGGCGCCTGGGCGGGGATGTAGACCAGGGCGCGGAACTCGGTGTGGCCCTCGGCCGTCCAGTGGATGGTTTCGAGGGGGTCGGTGAAATCGTGGCTGACGTGCTTGTAGAACTCGTTGTAGTCCGCCTCGGTGATCTCGTTCTTCGGGCGCTGCCAGATGGCCTTGCGGGAGTTGAGGGTTTCCTCGGTGACGGTGACGGTGGGCTCGGCGTCCTTCACCGGCTTGCCGTCCTCGTCCCGCTCGACTTCCTCGCGCCGGATGTCCATGCAGACGGGGTGCTCGACGAAGTCGGAGAACTTCTTGACGATCTTGCGGAGGCGCCATTCCTCGAGGAATTCGGCGGCGTCCTCCTTGAGGTGCAGGGTGACGTCGGTGCCGCGCCCCTCGCGGGTGGCCTCCTCGACCGTGTAGGTGCCGGAGCCGTCCGACTCCCAGCGCAGGGCGCTGTCGGGGGCGCCCCCCGCCTTGCGGGTGACGACGACGACCTTGTCGGCGACCATGAAGGCGGAGTAGAAACCGACGCCGAACTGGCCGATCAGTTCGGGGGTGAGGGCCTGTTTTTCCTGCTTGAGCCGCTCGATGAACTGGCGGGTGCCGGAATTGGCGATGGTGCCGATGCAGTCGTCGATCTCGTCCGGCCCCATGCCGATGCCGTTGTCGCTGACAGTGAGGGTGCCCGCCTCCTTGTCGGCGGTCAGTTTGATCTTCCACTCGGGGTCGTTCTCGAGAATGCCGGCGTCGGAGAGGGACTCGAAGCGGGCGCGGTCGATGGCGTCCGAGGCGTTGGAAATCAGCTCGCGGAGGAAGATTTCCTTGTTCGAGTAGAGGGAATGGATGACGAGATCGAGCAGTTGCTGGACTTCGGTCTTGAACTTGCGTCGTTTGGCCGACATGTGCCGTTCTCCTTTCGGTTCTTCGTTTGGTATGGGTGAAAAAGAGGGATAACGGAAATGGGCGCAGCCGGCAAGGGGCCGCGCGAGCAAGTTTGCATCTTACTCCCAAAAGGTGGAATTTCAATGCCGGTTGAACCATCCTGCCGGAGGGTTATGCTGGTAGTTCCACCCCATGCGGAGCCAACCATGCTGTCACGGATTCTGCCCATGCTGTCGCTGCTTCCCATCCTGATGCCGAGCCTTGCCGCCTTTCCCGAGGACTGGGAACTGCGCTATGTGCTGAAGATGTCCACGCCCCAGGACCGGCCGCGCTGGGTGGCGAAGCCGGTTCCCGCGACGGCGGACGAGCGGGCGCATCTGGCGGTGGAGGAGACTGGCCCGGCGGCGGGCGGCCTCTTGATCGGGCGGCGGGTGCGGGTGCCGGAGAATCTGGCCGCGAGCGAGCTGGCCGCGACCTTCCAGACCTTCTGCCCGATGGCGAACCGCAGCGGCGGGGTCGAGCTGGGCGTCATGCTGCCGGAGGTCTGGGACCGGCTGGGCCGCAGCGCCGAGGCGGCGGTGCCGCCGCCCGGCGCGGGCGAGTGGCTGGCGGTGCAGACCATCCACCCCAACCGCGAGGATGTGCTCGAATGGAAGCGAAGCGCCCTGCGCGGCGCGTTTTTCACCCCGCTCGAAGAGCGGCGGGGAAAGGACGTGGTCGTCGCCGTGCTCTGGAGCACCTGGCATCCCGGTTCCGAGGAATGGTTCCGGCTGGCGGAACTGCATTTCGGCGAGGCCCAGCCCTGGATCGCGGCTGCCGCCTGGCCCCGGTCGGCCCGGACGGGCGAGCCCCTTGCCCTGCGGATCGAGGCCTGGGCGCCCCCGCCCTGCGTTCTCGAATTCGGCTGGCGGCCAGTCGGTGGTGCGGATTGGCAATGGCAGCCGCTTGCGGCGGCGGGAAACCAGTTCGAGGCCCGGCTGGCCGGCGAGGCCACGCGCCAACCTTTCGAGATCAAGGCCCGGCTGACCGGGACGGACGGCACGGTTCTCGAAACCTCCGTCCATGCCGTCAAGCTTCGCCAGGCCCCCGCCAAGCCCGGCGTCTTCTATTCGAGCGAGATGCTCGCCGCGATGCGTGGCCGCATGGCGGCCGAAGAATGGGCGCGGCGGATCGCCGAGGGAATCCGGGCCAACGCCGAGGCGTGGCGCGAGCGCCGGGACGAACCGCCCTTCGGCGCGGGCGGCTGGTCCCACGACTACGTCTGTCCCGAGGATGGCGCCCGGCTGTCCTGGCGCGAGGATCATCCCCGCGACCATCTCTGCCGCCGCTGCGGCAAGGAATGGCAGGGGGAGAAGCTCGACGGCAACTGGCGCAACAACATGCACGGGCGCTTTGTCCGCGCGGCGCGGGACAGCGCCCTGGCCGCCCATCTGTACGGGGAGCCCGCCTATGCCGAGACTTCGCGGCACATCCTTGGCTGGTACGCCCGGCACTACCGGGAGTTTCCCGAGGGCCGGGGGCCGGCGGGCCGGGGGCGGGTCATGTCCCAGTCCCTCAGCGAATGCAGCTTTCTGCTGGCCTTCATGGAGGCGGCGGACCTGGCCTTTCCCTTCCTGAGCGCCGAGGAGCAGCGGGCCGTCGAGACCGGCGTGATCGAGCCGGGGGTCCGGCAGATCAGCCAGTTCCGCTTCGGCATCCACAACATCCAGTGCTGGCACAACGCCTGCATGGCCGCCGCCGGGTATTTCCTGGGCGACGAGGAATGGGTCGAGCGCGGCAACGAGGGCGAATTGGGCTTCCACCAGCAGCTCGCCAAGGGAGTGCTGAGCGACGGGCTCTGGTACGAGCGCTCCCTCGGCTACCACGGCTTCACCCTCTCGGCCCTCTACTGGCACTGCGAGGCCGCCCGGCTCAACGGCAATCCCCTGCACGAGGCCGAAAACCTGCGCCTGATGTGCATCGCCCCCCTGCGCCTTTCCTTCCCCAATCTGGTCGCGCCCTCGCTGAACGACCAGGGCTATTCGAGGGGCCGGATCGGCACCTTCGGACTCGAACTGGCCGTGGCCTGGTACAACGACGAGACGGCGGCCAGCGCTCTGCGCCAGCTCTACGCTCTCGGAGCCGAACGCAATGGCCTGCACCTGCTGAAATACGGCAACGACCTGCCGCCCGGCGGGGACTATGTGTCGCCCGGCAGCGTGGACATGCCCGGCGCCGGGCTGGCCATCCTGCGCGAGGGCGGGGGCGACGGAGCGCTCTGCGCCATGCTCGAATACGGCGAGCACGGCGGCGGCCACGGCCATCCCGACAAGCTCCAGCTCATTCTCTACGGCCTCGGCCAGCCGCTCGGTCCCGACCTCGGCACCACCGGCTACGGCATCCCCATGCACAGCCAGTGGTACAAGACCACCCCCGGCCACAACACCGTCACCGTCGGTCTGGCCAACCAGCGCCCCACCACCGGCCGGCTCCTCGCCTTCCACTCCGACGAACGCGCCTCCGCCTGCGCCGCCGAATCCACCAAGGCCTACGCCGACTGGACCCTCCGCCGCCATCTGCTGCTGACGGACGGTTTTCTGGTTGATGTGTTCTCGGTCGAGGGGGAGGCTCCGGACACCGTGGACTGGTTTCTCCGCGCTCCCGGCCAGGCCGGCACCAGCCTGGCCCTGGCCACCGACGACAGTCCCGCCGAAAACCGCACCTACGGCTATCTCAAGGAGAAGCGTTCGGCCACGACCGCCGAGTCGTGGACTTGCCAGTGGGAAACGGACAAGGGCACTCTGCTGCTGACCGTGGCGGGCGAGGCCGACACCGCGGCCACCCTCGCCAAGGCCCCCGGCCCGGCGGGCGAGGCCCCCTGGGACACGCTCCGCATCCGGCGCCGGACGGCGGCGACCCGCTTCGTGGCGGTCTACCAGTTCCTCGCCCCCGGCCAGACGGCTCAATCCGTGCAGTTCGGCCCGGATGCCGTCCGCGTCGGCACCAGCAGTATTCGTCTTCCAATCGCCGGACAACCCCTCCCCGTGCTGGAATAGCGGCTACATTACCCCATGACCCGTTATTCCCGTTACACCTCGCCCGAGCAGCGAAGCCATATCGTCCTGATCTGGCTGGTGGTCACCCTGCTGACCAGCAGCGCGGCCATTCTCACGCGCTACTGCCGGATGCCCGCCACCAGCATCGGCTTCTGGCGGGTGCTGGGCGGGGCGCTGGTGCTTTCCCCGTGGTGGTATGCGGCCTGGAAGCGGGAGGGACGGCCCGCCGTCTTTTCCCTCGGCACCTGCATCACCGGCCTTTTTCTGGGGGTGCATTTCGCCACCTGGGCCTGGTCGCTGCAGAACACCACCGTCGCCAACGCCATGCTGTTCATCGGTCTCCAGCCCCTGCTGGCGCCCTTTGTCGCCCGGCCCCTGCTGGGCGAACGGCTGACGCGCTGGGAAATCCTCGCCTGCGCTCTGGCCTGCCTGGGCATGTTCTGGATTCTCGGCCGGCAGTTCGCTTACGGCCGCGAGCACCTGGCCGGTTCGCTCATGGCTTTCGGTTCGGCCTCCCTATGCGCCTGCTATTTCGTGCTGAGCCGCAAGTATCGGGCGGGGCAGCACGCCCTGCTGTTCAGCGTGCCGGTGTATCTGACGGCGGCGGCGGTCCAGCTTGCGGCGGGTCTGACGGTGGGGGGCGGCATCTCCCTCGGCGACGGGCCGAGCCGTCTGGCGGTGCTCGGTCTGATTCTGCTGCCGACGGTGGGGGGGCACACCCTGGCCATCTACCTCCTGCGCCATGTGAAGTCGCAGTTGGTGACGCTGACCGTGCCCGCCCAGTTCATTTTCGGCACCACGGCGGCGGTCTTTCTGTTCAAGGAGACCCCTTCGTACTGGTTTCTCACCGGGGCGGTGGTGGTCATGTCGGGGGTGGTGCTGGGGGTGATGAAGAGCGAGCGGGTTCCCGTCCCGCGCCGCTGAGCGGGGTTCTACAGACCTCACCGGAACCCATGCCAACCTTGCGCGTGGAGCGGCCGCGTCTCGCGGCCACTTCCGAGCCGCTGAGCGCACGGTTCTACAGACCTCACCGGAACCCATGCCAACCTTGCGCGTGGAGCGGCCGCGTCCTCGCGGCCACCCGTCCCGCGCCATGCCCACCTTGGCGGTTGGCCGGGGCACTCCCGGCGCTGCGCGCCGTGGCCACGAGGACATGGCCGGTCCACCCTCTTGGTTTGCCTGGCGGTGAGGAGGTGTCTTGCTTGAGCGTTGCCGCGAGTTCTGGTTCTACGACACCACGTTGCGGGGCTGGCCGTCGAGGAAGGCGCGGACATTGGCCACGGCGGTTTCGAGGAGGCGGGAGCGGGCCTCGCGGGTGGCCCAGGCCAGATGGGGCGTCACCCAGCAGTTGGGGGCGGCGAGCAGGGGGTCGTCGGCCGGGGGCGGCTCGCGGTCGAGGACATCGACCCCCGCGCCCGCCAGCCGTCCCGCCGCGAGGGCGTCGGCCAGGGCCCGGGCGTCCACCACGCCGCCCCGGCTGGTGTTCACCAGAAAGGCGGTGGGCTTCATGAGGGCCAGGCGTTCGGCGTTCACCAGATGCCGGGTGTCGGGGGTGAGGGGGCAGTGGAGGCTGAGGAAATCGGCCTGGCGGAACACCTCGCCGAGGGGCAGCTCCTCGATGCCCTCGAAGCGGCGCGGGGTGCGGGTGGCGGCGACCACGCGCATGCCGAAGGCCTGGCCGATCCGGGCGACCGCCTGGCCGATGGTGCCCAGACCCACCAGTCCGAGGGTCTTGCCCGCCAGCTCGACCAGCGGCGTCTTCCAGTAGGCGAAGTCGATGCTGCGGGTCCATTCCCCCGCGCGCACCGAGGCCGCGTGCAGGGCCACCTGCTGGGTGAATTCGAGAATGAAGGCGAAGACCGTCTGGGCCACCGAGGCGGTGCTGTAGGCGGGGATGTTGGTCACCACGACCCCGGCCGCGCGGGCGGCTTCGAGGTCCACCACGTTGTAGCCCGTGGCCAGCACGCCGATGTAGCGCAGCTCGGGCAGGGCGGCGATTTCCCCGCGCCCCAGCACCGTCTTGTTGGTCAGCAGCAGGGCCGCGCCCGCCGCGCGGGGCACGGTCAGTTCGGGGGGCGTGCGGGCGTGGACGGTGCAGTCGGCCAGGGCGGAAAGATCCGCCCAGCTCAGGTCGCCGGGATTCGTCGCGTAACCGTCGAGGACAACCAGTTTCATCGGCATTCCATTGGTCGGGGCTGGCGTTCGGGAATTCCAACATACGGCGGTTCCGGGCAGGTGCAACTATGTCGGCGGCATGGACGGTGGGGTGGCGGGGTGCTATAGTTGCGTTCCTCTGCCAGCGAAACCGCCAGGGTGGAACACGGTTCGGTCGCAGGGCGCGGGCCGGGACCGCCCGGCGGACATCCATACGCGAAAGGTAACTCCCTTGGCCGGATTGACATTTCTGCTCGTGTTTCTGGTGCTCATGGTGCTGGTCTCGGTGGTGCCGCAGCTTCTGCGGCGCTTCCACATCCCGGCGGTGGTGTCGCTGATGCTGGTGGGCATCGCCATCGGCCCCAACGCCCTCGATCTGATCCAACACCTCAACCATTATCTCGGGCGCGGCTATCCCACCACCCAGATCTACACGGTGATCGAGGCGCTGGGCCTGCTCGGGCTGATCTTCCTGATGGCCCTGGCGGGCATGGAGGTGAACCTGCGGATCATCAAGTCGGAGCGGCGCGCGGTGGCCTGGCTGAGCGTGCTCACCTTCGCCATGCCCGCCCTCGCCGGCTACCTCGTCTATGCCTTCTTCCGCCCGGACGACACCATCGGCAAATGGGTCTACGCCTCGCTCTTCGCCTCCCATTCGGTGGGCATCGTCTTCCCTGTCATCCGCGAGCTGAAGGTGACCCACACCCGTTTCGGGGTGGCTGTCCTGGCCTCGACGGTCATCACCGACATCGCCAGCCTGGTGCTGCTTGCCGTCTGCATCCAGTTCAAGCGCCATTCCATTCCCGAGCGGGTCGCGGGCAGCATCTCGATCTTCGACAATGTGAACATGGCGGAGATGGGGGGCTGGTTCTCGGTGCTCTTCATCCTGGCCGTCACCCTCTTCATACTCCTGTCCCTGTGGCTGGTGCCGAAGGGGGCCAGCTCGGTTCTCGGCCTGCTCGATCCGCACGACGACACCCGGGTCACCTTCTTCCTGGCCGGGTTGCTGGTGGTCGTCTTCCTCGGCGAGCTGATCGGCGTCAGCGCCATCGTCAGCGCCTTCGTCGCGGGCATGGCCATCAACAGCGTCCCCGCCTTCCACGAGAAGCACCGCATCCTGCACCGCAAGATCGAGGGCATCGGGCATGGCTTCATCATTCCCTTCCTGTTCCTCAGCATCGGCATGAAGACCGACCTGGGCATTCTGGTGAAGGCCTGGCAGAACGTGGCCATCGCCGGGCTGACGGTCGTCGGCCTGATTGCCAGCAAGACCCTGTCGGGCTGGCTGGCCATGCGCCTGTCCGGCTTCGGGAACAAAAAAGGGATCTGCGCGGGTCTGATGACCGTGCCGCAGCTTTCCGCCACCCTGGCCGCCGCCGCCGTGGCCCTCCAGCTCGACATGATCGGCCCGGCCTTCTTCAACGCGATTGTCTGTCTCTCGGTGGTCACCACCCTGCCCGTGCCCACTCTGGTCAAGCTGATGATTGTCAAGGGGAACATCACCTTCATTCAAGCCGAGGAGCAACTGGCCGGCATCCTGCCGGAGACGGACGACATCGAAGAGGACACCATCTAGCTCCGGCAGCGGGCTTCCCGCCATCGCCCGCAGGCCGGAATCGCCGGAGTCGACTATGCATTATCTGAGCGAGCAGCACATTCTGGTCTTTCTGCTTCAGGTTGCCCTGCTGCTGGGCTGCGCCCGGGCTCTGGGCGAGCTGTTCCGCCGCTGGAAGCAGCCCTCGATCACCGCCGAGATCATCGTCGGCGTGCTGTTCGGGCCGACGGTGTTCGGGCGGCTCTCCCCGGCTCTGCACGGCGCGCTGTTCCCGGTCGAGGAAATCCAGCAGAACATGCTGGAGACCATGGCCTGGGTCGGCATCCTCTTCTTTCTGCTCAAGGCCGGGCTCGAGACCAACTTCGCGACCGCCTGGCGGCAGCGCCGCCAGGCCATGACCCTGTCGCTCTGCGACCTCACCATCCCGATGGTGGTCGCCTTTGTCCCCTGCCTGTTCCTGCCCAAGTCCTACATGGGCGGGGCGGGCAGTCCGGCCATGTTCTCGCTCTTCATCGCCGTGATCATGACCATCAGCGCCCTGCCGGTCACCGCCCGCGTCCTCCAGGAACTCAAAATCTACCGCACCGACATGGGCCTGCTCATCATGTCGGCGCTGACCATCAACGACGTGGCCGGGTGGATCATCTTCGCCATCATCCTCGGGCTGTTCAACGAGGCGGCGATGACGCTGGGCAGCATCGTCTTCATCCTCTCCGCGACCATCATCTTCGCCACCCTCTGCCTGTCGGTGGGGCCGAAGGTCTTCGACCGCATCCTCCGCAAGATCGAGGGCTGGGGGGTGCCGGAACCCTCCGGCTCGCTGACCCTGGTCTGCGTGCTCGGCCTGGCCTGCGGGGCGATCACCACCTGGATCGGCATCCACGCCCTGTTCGGCTTCTTCATCGCGGGCATCCTGGCCGGCGAGTCGGCCAGGCTCTCGGAGCGCACCCGCAACATCTTCGCCCAGATGGTCCAGGCCATCCTGGTGCCGCTCTTCTTCGCCTCCGTCGGGCTGAAGCTCGATTTCCTGGGCAACTTCGACCCCTTGCTGGTCCTCTTCATCCTGGTCATCGGCATCTTCGGACGCTATGTGGCGGCCTATCTCGGCGCGCGGGCCATCGGCCAGCCCTCCCTGCACAGCCGCCTCATCGCCGACGCCCACATCCCCGGCGGCGAGATGCAGATCGTCATCGGCATGCTCGCCCTCGAATACGGCGTCATCACCGAGACGGTCTACGTGGCGGTGGTCTTCGGCGCCGTCGTCACCTCGATGATGTCCGGCCCCCTCATGAGCCGCCTCCTCCACCGGGTCGAGAAGACCGACTGGCTGGCCTATCTGCCGGTGGACCATATTCTCCCCAATCTCGGGGCCGCCAGCCGCGAGGCGGCCATCCTCGCCCTCTGCGAGGCGGCGGGCAAAATCGGCGGGGACCACGTCGAGGCCGAGGACATCGCCGCCGTCGCCCTCGCCCGCGAGGAGCAGATGACCACCGCCCTCGGCGACGGGGTCGCCGTGCCCCACGCCCGGCTCGGCCAGATCGACCGCCCCTTCGTCGTCTTCGCCCGCTGTGCCGAGGGGATCGAGTGGAACGCGCCGGACGGCGTTCCCGTGCGGCTCGTCTATCTCCTGCTCACCCCCGAGGACGACCCGGGCTCCCAGCTCCAGATTCTCCGGCAGATGGCCCAGACCATCGGCCAGCCCGCCCTCCGCCAGCAACTGATCGGCGCCAAGGACGCGCCCGAAATGCTCGAACTCATGCGCCGGGGCGAGCGCGCCGCCTGATTCGCCGCACCTATCCGGGCAAGGAGCCTCGGTTGGAAATCCCCATCACCAATCCCGTGTATATCTTCGCCATAGTGGCGCTCATCATCCTGGTCGCGCCGATTCTCCTGGACAAGCTGCGCCTGCCCGGAGTGGTGGGTTTGATCCTCGCCGGCGTTCTGGTCGGCCCCAACGGCTTCAATATCCTGAACAAGGACTCCAGCATTGTCCTGTTCGGCACCGTCGGCATCGTGTACATCATGTTCCTCTCCGGCCTCGAGGTCGATTTCGCCGACTTCAAGCGAAGCAGTCGGCGAAGCCTGGTGTTCGGCCTCCTGACGTTCGCCATTCCCCAGGGGATTGGCACGCTGGTTGGCTATTATGTGCTGGACTTCTCGTTCACCTCCGCCGTGCTGCTGGCCAGCATGTTCGCCTCCCACACCCTGCTGGCCTATCCCACCGCCAGCAAGCTGGGCATCGCCCGTGACGAGGCGGTCCTGGTCGCCATCGGCGGCACACTCGTCACGAACACGATCTCGCTGTCCATTCTCGCGGTCGTCGCCAGCGGCGCCCGCGGCGGTCTGGACGGCATGTTCTGGGTTCGCATGGTGGTGGCTTTCACCATGTTCTGCCTCGCCATGTTCTGGGTGATCCCCTGGATTGCCGGCTGGTTTTTCCGCAGCATCGAGAGCGAAGGCATCTCCCAGTTCATGTTCATTCTGGCGCTGGTCTTTCTCTGCGCCTCGGTTGCCGACCTGGCCGGCATCGAGCCGGTCATCGGCGCTTTCCTGGCCGGTCTGTCCATCAGCCGTCTGGTGCCTTCCGGCTCGACCCTGATGAACCGCATCAACTTCGTCGGGAACAGCCTGTTCATTCCCTACTTCCTGATCTATGTCGGCATGCTGGTCGACATCCGGGTGCTGTTTGGCGAATTCTCCTCGTTCAAGGTGGCCGTCATCATGATCGTGGTGGCCATGGGCACCAAATGGGCCGCCGCGTATCTGGCTCAGGTTTTCTTCGGCTACTCGAAACCGCAGCGCGAGGTGATTTTCGGACTGAGCAATGCCCAGGCCGCCAACACCCTGGCCGCCGTCCTCGTCGGCTACAAGCTCGGGCTGCTGAACCGGGACGTGCTCAACGGCACCATCGGCATGATTTTCGTCACCTGCCTGGTCAGCGCCTTTGCGGTTGACCGGGCGGGGCGGAAGCTGGCCATGAACCTGGGGCTGGGCAAGGAGCGGGACGCGAAGGACATCCAGCGCATTCTGGTTCCCATCTCCAAGCCCGACAGTATCAAGCCCCTGCTCGATTTCGCGTTTCTCGTGAAGAACCCGGCGTCCGCCGAGCCCGTCTTTCCCCTGACCGTGGTCAGCGACGACGAAGACGCCCAGCGCCAGCTCGCCGTCGCCAAGAAGATGCTGCACGGGGCTCTGGACCATGCGTCGTCGGCGGAGACCGAGGCCAGTCTCATCACCCGCATCGACGTCAGCGCCGCAGCCGGCATCATCCGGGTCATCAAGGAGATGCGCATCTCCTGCGTGGTCATGGGCTGGGGGCTGAGCAATTCCGCCAAAGAGTATTTGCTGGGCGGTCTTCACGACCATTTGCTCGAGCAAAGCGACTGCATGCTGGTGGTTCATGGTCTCCGCTCTCCGGTGAACGTCGTCAAACGGCTGGTCGTGGTTTTTGTACCCAATCTCGAGTTCGAGGCTGGTTTCGGCGAATGCCTGGACCTGCTGTTCAGCCTGCGCCGCAGCCTCAAGTCGTCCCTCTTCATCCACGGTCTCGAAACGACTCTGGAGCATGCCCGGAGCTATTCGCGGAGCCTCGCCGACCCCGTGGACCTCCATTTCGTCGCCTACACCAACTGGGAGGACATGCCGATTGTCTGCCAGCGCGAGCTGAAGGAGGAGAGCGATCTGCTCCTGTTTGTGAACGCGCGCCGGGGCTGCGTCTCCTGGAAGGACGGGGTGGAGGAATACGCCCGGAAACTCCACCGTTTGCTCCCCGCCTCGAATCTGGCGCTACTGTATGCATCCCGTCCGGAACCGAAATCGGAGCATATGCCCAAGCTGATCATGTGACGCCCCGGTACGGAAGGCGGGGGGCCGAGCCAGGCCGCGCGGAGCAACGAACCGAGGTGTGGAGGACATGGATTTCCCGCTTGCCATTTTCCCCGTGACGGACCCGCTTTTGGAGTTCGCGCTGCTGGTGCTGGTGATCCTTGCCGCGCCGCTGCTGGCGGCACGGCTGCGGATGCCGGACCTGGTGGTGCTGCTGCTGGCGGGGACGGTGATGGGGCCGAACGGGCTGCATGTGCTCGAACGGGACACGGCCATCACCCTGTTCGGCAGTGTCGGGCTGATCTATATCATGTTTCTGGCGGGCCTCGAGATCGACCTGCACCGGTTCATGAACACCCGGCGGCGCAGTCTGGGCTTCGGCCTGCTCACCTTCGCCGTCCCGCAGGGGCTGGGCACCCTGGCGGGGCGCTATGTGCTCGGGTTCGAGTGGCAGACCTCGGTGCTGCTGGCGAGCATGTTCGCCTCGCACACCCTGCTGGCCTATCCCATCGCCAGCCGCCTGGGCATCGCCCGGAGCGAGCCGGTGGCCGTCACGGTGAGCGCCACCATCATCACCGACACCCTGGCGCTGACGGTGCTGGCGGTCATCGCGGACTCGGCCCGGGGGGCGGAGCTGGGTTTCGCTTTCTGGAGCCGCATCGTCGTCGGCATGGTCGCCCTGTTCGTCTTCATCTGGTGGGGAGTCCCCCGGCTGACCCGCTGGTTCTTCCACAATGTCACCGAGGCGGGCGGCGCCCAGTTCCTCTTCGTCCTGGCCACGGTTTCCGGCTTCGCGTACCTGTCGCACTTCGCGAAGATGGAGCCCATCGTCGGCGCCTTTCTGGCGGGGGCGGCCTTCAACCGGCTGATTCCCGAGCACAGCACGCTGATGAACCGGGTGGTCTTCACCGGCAACAACCTGTTCATTCCCTTCTTTCTGATTTCGGTGGGGATGCTGGTGGACCCGGCCGCGCTGCTGGGTTCGCCCCGGACCTGGGCGGTGGCGGCGGTGATGGTGGCGGCGGTGGTCGCGACCAAGTATGTGGCGGCCTGGCTGGCGGCCGCATGGTTCGGCTACGGGCGCGACGCCCGGCAGGTGATGTTCGGCCTGAGCGTGGTGCAGGCGGCCGCGACTTTGGCGGCAGTGCTGATCGGCTACGATCTGAAGATTTTCGACGACACGATTCTCAACGGCGCCATCGCGATGATCGCGGTGACCTGCCCGCTGGGGGCCTGGGTGGTGGACCGCTCCGGGCGCCGGCTGGCGCAGGCGGGGCTGGCGGCGCCGGCCCCGAGCACCGCCCTGGCGCAGCGCCTGCTGGTGCCGGTGGTGAATCCCGAAACGGCGAAGCGCCAGCTCGAACTGGCCTTCGTGCTGCGCGATCCGGGGCTGCCCGGCGCGATTCAGGCCCTCACCGTGGTCCGGGAACAGGACGACACCGAGGCGGCGGTGGTTCACGGCGAGCACCTGATGGGCTACTGTCTCACCCAGGCCGCCGCCGCCGACATCCATGTCCAGCCCTCCGTGCGGGTGGACGCCAACCCCTCCGACGGGATTGTCCGCGCCGTCAAGGAACTGCATTCCACGCTGGTGCTCTGCGGCTGGAGCGGCGGCCGGGCGCTGGGACGCCGGGTGTTCGGCACGGTCATGGACAATCTGCTCGACTCCTGCGGGGCCCGCCTGCTGTTCTGCCGCCTGGTGCGGCCCCTGGCCACGAACCGCCGTCTGCTGATTCTGTGGCCGCCGCTGGCGGAGCGGCGCAGCGACCTGGCGCCCCTGCTGCGCGAGGTGCGGCAGTTCGCCCGGCAGATCGGGGTGGTGGTCCGGGTGCACCTGGCCGGCGAGGA
The DNA here is from genome assembly GCA_001603055.1 of Victivallales bacterium Lenti_02. Taxonomy (GTDB): domain Bacteria; phylum Verrucomicrobiota; class Lentisphaeria; order Oligosphaerales; family Lenti-02; genus Lenti-02. Next base: position 7,770 of record LVAZ01000072.1, on the reverse strand, counting down.
GCCGCCGGAACTCCGCCGCCATCTGGCCGGGGGGAGCGAGGGTGCCCCCCTGACCGTTCTTCCCGCTCCTTCGCTCGGGGTCGCCCAGGTGCGGTTGTTCGAGGAAGTCGGCGCGGACGATCTGATTCTGCTGCTCGGCGAGCGCCGCAACGCCAGCCTGTGGTCCCCGAGTCTCGACCGCCTGCCGGAGCGGGCGGCCGGCCGTTTCCCCGGCAACAGCCTGCTGGTCGCCTATCCGGCCTTGGCGGCGGACTGGGAGGAGCCGGCCCTGCCGGAGATCGAGAGCCAGGATTTCCAGGGTCTCTCGCTCTGCGCGGTCGAGCTGGGCGAAGGGACTCCGCTCGAAGCGGCGCTGCGCGGGATGACCGCCGCCGCCTTCCCCGCCAATCCGGCGCTGGCCGAGGAGACCCGTCGGCTGCTGGCGGGCGCCGCCCAGACCTTCCCGGTGCCGCTGGGCGCGGGAGTGGTGCTGCTCCACGGCCACAGCGAAACCCTGCCGCACCCGGCGTTGATCGTGGGCCGGGGCAAACCGGGCTGGGAACTGGCCGGAATGCCGGAGCCGGCCGGTCTTCTGCTGGCTCTGCTCAGCCCGAAAAACCTGCCCCCGGAACACCATCTGGGCTGGCTCAAACACCTGGCCGGGGTGTTCTACGATCCCGCCCTCGCCGCGAGGATCGAGCGCGCCGCCTCGGCCGAGGAGGTCTGCACCATCATCCGGGAGCAGAAACGAAACGATCCGGAATTCGGCGGCTGAGATTCTACAGGGCCTTGGCCAGCAGGGTCAGGGCCGAGACGATCAGCACGGCATGCACCAGCACCCGGAAATGCTGGTGCGGGATGCGCTTGGCCAGCAGGCTGCCCAGGATGATGCCCGCCGCCACGCTGGGCAGCGAGCAGAGCAGCAGGCGGAACACCGCCGGAGTCCACAGCCCCACGCTGGCATGGCCGACGAGGATGGCCAACCCGGCGGGCAGAAAGAAACCCTGGAGGGTGGCGCGGAATTCGCCGGGGTTCCAGCCCCGCATGGTGCCGTAGACGACGATGGGCGGGCCGTTCGCGTTGCAGGCGCCGCCGGCGATGCCGGCCAGGAAACCGGCCAGCCAGGCCCAGCGCTCGTCCCGCAGATGGGCCAGCCGCGGCCGGCACAGGTCGTACAGGGAATAGGCCAGGATGAAGCAACCCAGCGCCAGCCGGACGGGACGGTCGTCCGCCAGGCGCAGCAGGCGCAGGCCGAGATACATGCCCGGCAGCGAGGCGAGCAGCAGCCGCCAGGCCGAACGGATGTTCACCTGCCGCCAACTGCCGCCGTGCAGCAGCATCAGCACCGCCATCAGCGTCGCCGTCAGACCCACCAGCGGCGAGGCCATCCGCACCGGGATCACCAGGGCCAGCAGCGGCATCGCCACCAGCGCGTTCCCGAAACCGGTCAGCCCCCGCACGAAGGTGGCGAGGAAGAGGATGGCGATGACCTGAAGCGTGACCGTGTCCATGCCGGCCGGCGGCGATCCTACATTGGTTTATTTCTGAACAAATATGGCATGGGGGGGCGGAGGTGCAACCCGCCGCCGCCTCAGGTGGGATCGCCGGTGCGGATGTCGCGCCAGCGGGGGTTTTTGGAGGAGACGTCGACGGAGTAGGGGGGGCGATGGAGAGGGGCCTTGCCGTCCTGGTACTCGCGGTGGAGGACGTTGGCGATCCACTTCTCGATCTTGAGGACGAGCATCTTGCGGCGGAGGCGGCCCTGCATGTCGCGGTTGAGGATGGTCGGCAGGGTGTTGGTGGTGATGATCTCGTCGATGGCCGGGTCGCTGAGATTCTCCTTCACCTCGTCGGAGGAGTAGAAGTGGGTGACGACGAAGAGGACGCGGTTGGCGCCGGCCTCCTTGAGCAGGCGGCAGCACTGGACGATGGTGGAGCCGGTGCGGACCATGTCGTCGAAGACCACCACGTCCCGCTCGGCCACGTCGGCGAGGGCGTGCGGCGAATCGGGGCTGGCCTCGATGGCCACCTGGCGTTCGCCGGAACGCTCCTTGGTCATGAGCAGCAGGCCGGGGGCCTGGCCGATGAGCAGGCGGCCCGTCTGGGCGCGCAGTTCGGCGAAGACCTCCTCGACGAAGGGGGCCGCGCCCTTGTCGGGGGCGCAGACCAGGAGCCCCTTGCTGTCGGGATGGGGGCGGAGCACCTCGTTCTGGGTGAGGTAGTGGGCGTAGAGCCCGGCGGGGGAGAGGTTGAAGAAGCGGCCGTTGAACTGGCGGTCGAAGAGGCGCTGGACCGAGATGGAGTGGTTGTGGACGGTGATCACCTCGTCGACGCCGCTGGCGGCGAGCAGGTCGGCATAGAGGCGCGAGGAGAAGGGCTGGCCGTCGAACTTCTTGTAGTCCCTGACGGTGCGCTGGAAGCGGACTTCGCCGTGCTCGGGGCGGGGGCCGCGGTCCTGGGCGCTGTAGTAGAGGTCGGGCTCGACCAGGACGACGCGCTCGGCGCCGTTGTCCTTGGCGGCGCGGGCGAGGAGGAAATTGCGCATGGCGCGGCTGTTGCGGGCGTGTTCGCCGCAGCAGGTGGAGACGATGGCCACAGCGCGGCCCCGCAGGCCGTTGCCGATGTGCTCGAAATCCTGCTCGTCGCTGATGAAGCGCGGGCAGAACTCGGAGTTGGCGAACTGCTTGTAGGCGACCAGGTCGGAGATTTCCCAGCGCTGGCGCAGGAAGTGGGCCACGTCGATGGCGAAGGGGTCGTCGGACACGCAGCCGACGACAATCAGGTCCGAACTCATGCTTGCTCGCCCCGTTTGGCTTTGCCGACCGCCTTGGCCGCGAGGACGGCCAGAATCAAGGCCATGACCAGGAGGAAGCCCGAGGCCAGGGCCAGCGGGCGTTTCTCGGCCCAGTTCGCCATCATGAGCAGGAACAGCGCCCAGACAGTGATGGTCATCATGAAGGCCATGGGCAGCAGGGCCAGCCAGAAGTTCTTTTTCCGGCGCAGGAGGTAGAGGGTGAGGGCGAGGAGGGTGAGGGCGGCGAGCAGTTGGTTCGAGGCGCCGAAGACGGGCCAGATGGCGTTGCCGCCGCCGCTGAAGGCGAGGGCGGCGGCGCCGCCGACGGAGATCAGGGTGGCCACGCCGGGATTGGCCAGAATCTTGACCGGGCGGCTGGGTGCCTGCCCGGAGCCGGCCCTGGGCAGGAAGAGTTCCTGCCAGGCGAAGCGGGCCAGCCGGGTGGCGGTGTCGAGGGTGGTGAGCATGAAGGCCGAGATGGCGAGGGCGACGAAGGTCTTGCCGATTTTGAAGGGCAGGCCGAAGCCGTTTTCGGCGAAGGTCGCCAGGCCGCCGGCGAAGGCGCCGACCGCTCCCCCCTTCATGGTTTCCCCGAAGGCGGCGGGCGTGAGGTAGGCGACGCTGATGAGGGCCATCAGGGCCAGCGCCCCCTCGACCAGCATGCCGCCGTAGCCGATGGGGAGGATGTGCCGCTCGTTCGCCACCTGTTTGGCGGTGGTGCCGGAGGAAACCAGGGAGTGGAACCCGCTGCACGCCCCGCAGGCGATGGTCACGAACAGCAGGGGGAACAGCCATTGCGTCTCCCCTTTCGGGGTCGTGGCGACGAAGCCCGCGAAGGCGGGCATCTCGAACCGGGGGGCGACCAGGACCACGCCCAGGAAACCGAGGATCATCATGGCGTAGAGCAGGTAGCTGTTCAGGTAGTCGCGGGGCTGGAGCAGCATCCAGACCGGGATCACGCTGGCCACGAACACATAGACCAGCAGGACGCAGATCCAGATGCGCTCGATGTCCTGCGGCTTCTCGACGTAGCCCGAGAGATCGCAGGGAAAAACGGTACCCAGCCAGACGAAGAAGAACAGCAGAGGCACGAAGATCAGGCTGCCGGTCAGAATCGAGAGGTTCTTGCGGTAGACCAGCCAGCCGAAGACCGGGGCCATGGCGATGAAGAGCAGCGAGGCCGTCGCCACGGCGGGCGTGGCCACGAAGGTTTTCGCCACCAGAATCCCGAAGATGGCCACCACCAGCACCAGGGCCGCCCAGGAGAAGATCAGGAACACCTGCCGCCCGGCATAGCCGATCAGATTCTCGATGACATGGCCGATGGAGCGGCCCTGGTCGCGCACCGAGAGGAACAGGGCCGCGAAGTCGTGGAAGGCGCCGATGAAAACGCTGCCGAGCAGAATCCAGAGGGCGGCGGGAAGCCAGCCGAAATGGGCCGCCATGACCGGCCCGACGATGGGGCCCGCCCCGGCGATCGAGGCGAAATGGTGGCCGAAGAGAACCGGCGGCTTGGCCGGGACATAGTCCACCCCGTCGGCCTGCGCATTGGCCGGAGTGGGCCGCTCGGGATCGACTCCGAAATGCCGGGCGAGATACCGCCCGTAGAGGAAATAGGCCGCCACGAAATAGACGATCCCACCCACGACAAGCACGGCGCCGTTCATCGTCCGTCACCCCTGGTTGCTGATCGGTTTCGCCGGAACCGGCACGAACAGCCTGCAACTGTACCACGAAGGCCGCGAGATGCAACGGCGCGGCGGGGAGCCCGCCGCGCCGGTCGCAGGTTTCCGGGTGGTCAGCGCAGCACGAGAATCTTGAATTCGGCGCGGGCGACGTCCTTGGCGCTGGAGGTGAAGGTCCAGTCGCGGGTGTTGCCCTCGGAGTTGCCGATGCCGAGATCGCAGGACTTGCCGGAGCCGAATTTGTTGAAGCAGATGATGGACTGCCGGGCCTGCCAGTTGTGGATCTGCATGGAGCCGTAGCCGGGCGAGGTTTCGGTTCCCATCTGGTCGCCGAAATCATGCACTTTGTCGTCGGCGCCGGGAATCTGGGCGGCGTTGGCGGGGCCGTAGTTGCAGTCCCAGAACTCGATGTTGCAGCCCTCGGGGAAGTCGCCGGTGGCGAGGCCGGGGACGTTGCTCTTGACGGTGGCGCCGGTGACTTTCTGCTGGAAGCGGGCACCGGTGGCCTTGGCGGGAACGCCGAGCTGGGCCAGGTCTTCGGCGAAGGGGTCCATGCTGACGAAGGCGTAGCGCAGGTTGCCCCCCGTGTCCTGGATGGCCAGGTAGTAGGCGACCTTTTTGACGGGACCGGCGAGCTTGGCCGCGTTGTCCACGGGGTAGACGAAGCGGGTGCCGCCGTCCGCCATCTGTCCGGCGAGGGGGTCGAAGGCGTAGAGCAGCTCGTACTTGGCGGCCTCCTCGGGCAGTTGCCGGGCGAAGGTCTCGAAGGGGGGAATCTGGCCGAAGCGGAAGGGGGTGGCGGGCAGACCATCCTGGTTCACGAGGTTCACGCCCGCCGGATTGTTGGCCCAGGCGTAGTGGACCATGCAGGGGTCGGGGATTTCGGCGCAGGTCACCTCGATCTTGTCCTCGCCGACGATGACGGCCTTGGCGGCGCGGGCCACGCCCTGGGTTCCGGTGAGGGCGAAGCCGACCAGCTCCCCGCCGCCGCGCGCGGCCAGGGGGGCGCCGCCGGTGGCGAAGGTGACGATGGCCTTGCCGTCGCGGAATTCGCAGCCGGTGGGGATGGGGCCGCACCAGGCGAAGCCGGTCTTGCCGTAGGTCTGATGCAGGGCCAGCCGGGCGAGGCGGTCGCCCACATCCTGCTTGTTCTTGGGGTGGATGTCGCCGGCTTCGCCGATGTCGATGGTGATGGCGGTGCCGGTGTTGGGGACGTTCTCGGCGAAACGGACGAAGGCCTCGCGGATCTGGGGCCAGCCGCCGTCCTCGACGGGACTTTTCCACTCCGCCAGGTAGTTGGGCAACTGGACGGCGTAGAAGGGGAAGTCGTAGCCCCAGTCTTGGCGCCAGGACTTGAGCAGGTTGGTCAGCATCACCTCGTAGTGGGCGCCGCGGCCGGCGTTGTGTTCGCCCTGGTACCAGATGGCGCCGCGGATGGGGAAGGTGGCGATGGGATGGATCATGGCGTTGTAGAGATTGGCGGGATAGTTGCGGTTCTTGCGGGGCTGGCCCTCCTTGCGGGGCTGGCGGGGAGCATTGCCCTGCTTGCCGCCCTCCTCCCATTTCTGGCGCTGGGCGTTGTACTTCTCCATGGCCGCCTCGTGGGCCGCCTGCTCCTTCTCGGGGGTGTATTCGGCGTCCTGCCTGTCCCAGTTGGCGCGGATGGACTGGGCGACGGGGTCGTCGGCCTGCGCCTCCCAGGGGGTCCAGGCCTCGACGCCGGTGCCGCCCCAGGAGGAGTTGATGAGACCGACGGGGACGCCGAGGTCCTGGTGCAGCTTGCGGCCGAAGAAGTAGCCGGCCGCCGAGAAGCCGCCCACGTTCGCCGGGGAGCAGGGCGCCCAGGCGGTGAACCGGCTCAGGTCCTTCAGCGGCTCGGGGGAGGCGACGTTGTGGACGGAGAAGAGGCGGATTTGGGGATGGTCCGCATTGGCGATTTCCTCGTCCGAGTTGTTCGAGTTCTTGACGCTCCACTGCATGTTGGACTGGCCCGAGCAGAGCCAGACCTCGCCGGCCAGGACATCGGTCAGCTCGATGGTGTTCTGGCCCGTGACGGTGATGGTGAAGGGACCGCCCGCCGCCGGGGTGGGCAGGACCACCCGCCAGGCCCCGGCCGCGTCCGCGACGGTTTCCGCCTGCGCGCCCCAGGAGGTGGAAACGGCGACTTTTTCGCCCGGTTCGGCCCAGCCCCAGACCGGGGCCTGCGTCTCTCGCTGGATCACCATCTGGCTGGCGAAGATGCTGGCGAGGGTCACATCGGCATGGGCGGCGCCAAGCAGGCCGAGGACAAGCAGGAGCACGAAGCGTTGCATGGGGCGTTCTCCGTTCGGTTGGATGTGGAAACTCGCCCAAAGTGTAGGGGGTGCTTGCCCCACCGTCAAGGCGCGCGAGGCGCTGCCGTCATTTTTCTCCGGCGGGAGTGGCCGCTTGGCCGTTTGCCCCGAATCCCGTTCCCGGCCTGCCGGGCCTGGCCTGTTGCCGGTCCAGCCGGCGGGTGTTTCCGGCGGGTCATGGAGTTCCGGAGTCCAGCGAAGCATAAGGGAACGACGTGAAAGACAGGATCGTTCCGGCGGGGTCCGGGGGCTGACTGCCGACAGGGCGAACCCCTCGGGAAAGGCATCCCGAATGCCGCTTCCCTTCCTTGTTGCAGAGGACCGGGCGGACGGTACATTTGACCGTTCGCCAACAACCGTTCCCGCCAAGAAGGACAATTCCCATGGCCCAGGTCTTTCCCTTCGCCGCCGTGATGCCGCCCGCCGAACGCGCCCATTTGGTGGCCGATCCCCCCTACGACGTGGTCAGCGCCGAGGAGGCGGCGGCGCTGGCGGCGGGCAATCCGCTGGGCTTTCTGCGGGTGGGGCGCGCCGAAATCGAGCTGCCGCCCGAGACCGATCCCTACTCCGATACGGTCTACGCGCGGGCCAAGGAGAACTACGCCCGGCTGTGCCGCGAGGCCCCGCTGACGGCGGACTCCCGGCCCAGCTATTACGTCTACAGTCTGGTGATGCAGGGCCATCGGCAGACGGGCATCGTGGCCGCGCCCGCCGTGGACGACTACGACGCGGAAATCATCAAGAAGCACGAGAAGACCCGTCAGGCGAAGGAGGACGACCGCACCCGGCACATCCTCACCCTGCGCTCCCAGACCGGCCCGGTCTTCCTCGCCTACCGCGATTCGGCGGCCATCGACGCCATCGTCGCAGACACCATGACCGGCGCCGCCCTCTTCGACTTCACCGCCAAGGACGGCATCCGCCACACCGGCTGGCGCGTGTCCGCGGCCGACGCGCCCCGCCTCCAGGCGGCCTCGCC
>LVAZ01000071.1 GCA_001603055.1 Victivallales bacterium Lenti_02 | reverse complement strand
GCGCGTGGAGCGGCCACGTCCTCGTGGCCACGGCGCGCAGCGCCGGGAGCGCCCCGGCCAACGACTCGGGTAGGCATGGCGCGGGACGGGTGGCCGCGAGGACGCGGCCGCTCCACGCGAAAGATTGGCACGGGGGCTGGCTCGGTCGGAGACAATGCCCTGCAAACATAGTTTCCGACCTCCTCCAGTCCCCGAAAAACAGGACGCACAAGTGGCGCGATTCTTGTGCTTGCCCAGGTGGGTTCTGGTAGTCGGCGCGTTCCCTACAGGGGCGCGCGCAGGGCCAGATTCCAGGCCCAGGCGACCACCCCCAGGGACAGCACGCAGAGCGGCACCTGCCAGACCTCGCCCAGGCGGCGGCGCGGCAGGACCGCCGCCCCCAGTCCCAGGACCAGGCCGGCCACAAACCCGAGCGCGTGGCCGGCCAGGTCGCTGCCGGGACTGGTGCCCAGAAACCCCAGCGCCCCCAGGGCGGCGGCGAGCGGCAGCCAACTGCGCGACCACACCGTGGTCGGGCGACCTTCCTTGCGCCAGATGGCCACGCAGCGGAGAGCCGCCAGAATCGCCAGCAGCGCGAACACGGCGGTCGACGCCCCCAAACTCTGCCGTCCGGGCTGTACCAACCAGGCTGCGAGGGCGTTGCCCCCCATCCCCCCCGCCAGGGCCAGCGTCCAAGCCAGGCCGGGACCGAGTTGCTGGCTGGCACTGATGCCCAGGGCCACCAGGGCCAGCGCGTTGGCCGCCACATGGGGAAAATCGGCGTGGAGAGTCAGGGCCGTCACCGTTCGCCACCACTCGCCCCCCCTCACCCGCCCCACCTCGAGCATCCCCGGCGCGAAAAACCGCCCGTCCGCCTCCACGGGACCGGTCGCCAGATAGAAGGCCAGAAGCAGCGCCGCCACGAAGACGCTCCACAGCACCGCCCCCGGCACCGACTCGCGGACCGGGACGGGGGGAACCGGCGGTGGCCAGCCCGCGTTGGCCTCCTCGTAGGCCTGCACCTCGCGCACGGCCCGGTCCAGATGCTCGGCGGGCACCAGCAGCACCGTCCCGCCCGGCTCCCGGCGCAGCTCGCAAGGAATCCCCAGCGTCTGCATCGCCGCCAGCCAGGGCAGCTCACGTTCCGGAGAAACCTCGAGCGGCACCCAGTCCCCGGACGGGGGTTCGGGCGGCGCTGGGACATGGCGGGAAAAATCGTTCACGGGGTGGACTTTCGTTGCTGGATGCGCGACATTCCCAACCATAGCGTGCCAAAAGACACCCGGAACGGCGGCGCGAAAAAAACACCGTCCATTCTTGAGAACCGCAACAAGCGCTGTACGTTACAGTCTTTTCGGCGCCTGCCATCCCGGTGGCGTCGTCTGGCTGTTCATCCCACTTACTCCACGGAGGCATATGACGATGACAAAGCGCGACCTGGTCATTAAGATCGCCAAGCAGACGCGGCTCAAGCAGAGCGACGTCATGGAAGTCGTCCAGCAGACTCTGGACATCATCACCGAAGAGCTGGCCCAGGGCAACGGCATCGAGTTCCGCAACTTCGGCGTCTTCGAGATCATGGTCCGCAAGCCCCGCATCGGGCGCAATCCGAACGAGCCCGAGCAGACCGTCGAGATTCCCGAGCGCGTGGTGGTCAAATTCAAGCCCGGCAAGATCATGCGCGAGCGCGTGCTGGAGCTGAATCCCGGCGCCGTCGTCTGCGACGAGGAATAGACCGTCCCGCTCGTCCCCCCGGGGACGGAACCGAGACATCCGCGACACCACGGGGAAGCTGGCCCAGACGAGGCCGCTTCCCCGTTTTTTTGGAGGACCCCATGGCAAGCAGCAGCGAACCCCTTCCCGGCACGTCCGACCTGTGGGATGCGGAGATCGGCGACTGGCTGGCGCTCGAAGCGGCCGCCCGCCGCGTCTTCTCGGCCTACGGCTACGGCGAACTGCGCACTCCCGTCTTCGAGCGCACCGAGGTCTTCGTGCGCAGCCTCGGCGACGAGACCGAGGTGGTGCAGAAGGAAATGTACACCTTCGCGGACCGCGGCGGGCGCAGCCTGACCCTCCGGCCCGAGGGCACGGCCGGCGTGATCCGGGCCGTGGCCAACAGCGGCCTGGGGCAGGGCGACGAGAAGCGGGTCTTCTACATGGGGCCCATGTTCCGGGGCGAACGGCCCGCCGCCGGGCGGCGCCGCCAGTTCCACCAGGTCGGCGTCGAGGCCGTCGGTCCCCGCGACCCGGTGCTCGACGCCGAGTGCATCGCCATGTTCGTGCAGTTCCTCGACGAGATCGGGGTGAGCGGCGCGCGCGTCCAGTTGAACACCCGCGGCCTCGGCGAGGACCGCGCCCGCGTCGCCGCCGCCCTGCGCGAATTCTTCGCCCCCCGCGTCGGCGAGATGTGCGAGGACTGCCAGCGCCGCCTCGACACCAATGTGCTGCGCATGCTCGACTGCAAAGCCGAGGGCTGCCGCGGCATTGTGGCCGCCGCCCCCGACATGATCGATCTGGTCGGCGACGAGAGCCGCGAGTTCTTCGGGCGCGTCTGCCGCTGCCTGGACCAGCTCGGGGTGGACTACGAACTGGCCCCCCGCCTCGTGCGCGGGCTCGACTACTACATCCACACCGTCTTCGAGGTCACCCACTCCGGCCTCGGCGCCCAGGACGCCCTGGCCGGCGGCGGCCGCTACAGCATCGTCCCCCCCGGCGCCACCAAGCCGGTGGACGGCGTCGGCTTCGCGGCGGGCATGGAGCGCCTGCTCATGGCCCGGCAGAGCCTGGGCGTCGCCGTGCCCCCCCGGGCCGAGGCCGACGTCTACGTGGTCAGCCTGGGCGAAGCCTCCGTCGCCCCCGGTCTCGTCCTGGCCCGCGACCTCCGCCAGGCCGGGCTCGGCCTGCGCGTGCGGGCCGAAACCGCCGGGCGTAGCATGAAGGCCCAGATGCGGACCGCCAACCGCCTCGGCGCCCGGCTGGTCCTCATCCAGGGCGAGAGCGAACTCGCCGCCGGCGAGGTCGTCTGCAAGAACATGGCCAGTTCCGAACAGGTCACCGTGGCCCGCGCCGCCGTCGTCGCCTGGCTGCGCGAAAACGCCTAACCTTCCATCCCTTCGAGGCTCGACGCATGGGCACCACTCCCCTCCGCACCCATACCTGCAACGAATTGAACGCCGCCCACATCGGCCAGACCGTCCGCCTGGCCGGCTGGGTGAATAGCTGCCGCGACCTCGGCGGGATGGTCTTCATCGACCTGCGCGACCGCGAGGGCGTCACCCAGCTCTTCCTCGATCCGGCCGCCGCCGCCGACCTGATGCCCGCCGTCCGCCGCATCCGCGAGGAATTCGTGGTCGGCATCGAGGGCCTGGTCCGCCCCCGGCCCGCGAACATGGTCAACCGCGAGCGCGCCACCGGGGCCATCGAGGTCGAGGTGAAGAAACTCGACATCCTGAACGCCGCGCGGCCCATGCCCTTCAACCTCGACGACCCCGCCGTGGGCGAGGACCTGCGCCTCAAGTACCGCTACCTGGACATGCGCCGCTCCGGCCTCGTCCAGAATCTCCGCCTCCGCCACCGCATCACCAAAATCGTGCGCGACGCCCTCGACCACCAGGGCTTCGTCGAGGTCGAGACCCCGATCCTCAGCAAAAGCACCCCCGAGGGCGCGCGGGACTATCTGGTGCCCAGCCGGGTCCACCCCGGTTCCTTCTACGCTCTTCCCCAGGCCCCCCAGCAGTACAAGCAACTGCTCATGGTCGGCGGGCTCGAACGCTACTTCCAGGTGGCCCGCTGCTTCCGCGACGAGGACCTCCGCGCCGACCGCCAGCCCGAATTCACCCAGATCGATCTCGAAATGAGCTTCGTCGACGTGGACGACATCATCGCCGTCATCGAGGACATGATCGCGCGGGTCATGAAGGGCGTCCACGGCCTCGACCTGCAAACCCCCTTCCCCCGCCTGACCTACGCCGAGGCCATGGACCGCTACGGCTCCGACAAGCCCGACACCCGCTTCGCCATGGAACTGGTCCATCTGGGCGACTGCCTGGCCGCGAGCGACTTCCGCGTCTTCCAGGAAACCCTGGCCGGCGGCGGCGTGGTCAAGGCCATCTGCGCCAAGGGCCAGGGCGGCGCCTCCCGCAAGCAGATCGACGCCTGGACCGAAACCGCCAAGCTCTTCGGCGCCAAGGGCCTCGCCTGGATGAAGCTGGCCGACGAGGGCCTCAGCGGCGGTATCAGCAAGTTCCTCTCCCCCGCCGAGCAGGCCGCCGTCGTCGCCCGCCTGGGGGCCGAAGCCGGCGACCTCATCCTCGTCGTCGCCGACCAGACCAAGGTGGCCAACGCCGCCCTCGGCCGCCTCCGCCTCGATCTCGCCGCCGCCGCCGACCTGATCCCCAAGGGGGTCTACAACTTTCTCTGGGTCGTGGACTTCCCCCTCCTCGACTTCGACGCGGAGTCCGGCCGCTACGTGGCCGTGCACCATCCCTTCACCCGCCCCCACGACGCCGACCTCGGCAAGCTCGATACCGACCCCGGCGCCATCCGCGCCAAGGCCTACGACGTGGTCCTGAACGGCGTCGAGCTGGGCGGCGGCAGCATCCGCATCCACGAGGCCGACCTCCAGCAGAAGATGTTCGCCGCCCTCGGCATCAGCGCCGAAGAGGCCCAGCTCCGCTTCGGCCACCTCCTCGAAGCCTTCTCCTTCGGTGCCCCGCCCCACGGCGGCATCGCCCTCGGCCTTGATCGCTTCGCCATGCTCCTCATCGGCGCCCCCTCGATCCGCGACGTCATCGCCTTCCCCAAGACCGCCAAGGCATCCTGCCTGATGACCGACTCCCCCAGCACCGTCGACCAGAGCCAGCTCGACGAACTCCACATCGCCAGCACCGCCACCGAGGCGGACCAGGCCGAATAGCCCACTCCCCGACCCCGACCCGGCGTCCGGCCCATCCCGGCCGGACGCCGTTTCTTTCGCCCTGTGAAACAAGGCGGCATGCCGTGCCGGAAACTGACCACCGGCTACCGGCCACTGGCTACTGCCTTCCTCGCAACCATCTTCCCCACACCATACCTACCCCAATCATTGGCCAAGGCGTTTCCCGGCGCTCTGCGCTGTGGCCGCGAGGACGCGGCCGCTCCACGCGCTTGGTTTGCATGGCGGACGCGGGAACGGCACATGGTAGCCCGTAGGGGCGAGGCTTGCCCTCGCCCGGCCCCTCACCCAACCAGCCGGGTTGCATGCCTGGTTTACGAACCCTCCCCCGGAGGGCGGCAGGTAGCCCGTAGGGGCGAGGCTTGCCCTCGCCCGGCCCCTCACCCAACCAGCCGGGTTGCAGCCCCTTGGTTGTTGGGATTGGGTCTTGGTATTCGAGCC
>LVAZ01000533.1 GCA_001603055.1 Victivallales bacterium Lenti_02 | reverse complement strand
CGTCCAGCCTGGCCCCGAGAATCTTGCCGAGCTGATGGGGCAGGCCGATGAAATAGCAGTCCGAGCCGAAGACAATCCGGTCCGCCCCGGCCTCGGCCACCAGATATTCGACCAGTCCGAGGCGGCTGGCGCTGATGCAGGTGTCGATATAGATGCGGGGACCGGTCCGAGCCATGTTCACATAGGCTTCCGGGTTCTGGCTGCCGCCGTGGGCGAGAATGGCCGACATCTCGGGGAAGCGCTCGGTCAGACGGCGGATGGCGGCGAACTGCCGCTCCTGGCCCCAGGTGTGGAACAGCACCGGCAAGCGCCGCTCGTTGGCCAGTTCAAAGGCGGGGAGATAGGCTGGGTCGTCGTAGGCGAAGCCGTTGTGGTCGTGCAGCTTCAGGCCGGTGAAACCGGCTTTCAGACATTCTTCCACCTGCCCCCGCACCGCGTCCGGGCTGGAAGGGAAGAGCGAGACATAGCCCAGAATCCGCCCCGGACAGGCGCGCATGTAGGCCAGCACCTGCCGGTTGCCCCAGTCCATGTCGCGGCCCATGCACTGCATGTGGCTGCACACGATGGACTCGACCCGAATCCGGTCCATGACCTCGATCATGCCCTCGGCCCCGAGGTCCGGAATGGGGAAGGCGTAGCGCCCGATATGACCATGCAGATCGAGCACCGGGAAATCGGGGGCCTCGCCCGCGCGCAGTTTCTCCAGCAGCGTGCTCATTGGCGGATTCCCTCCCAGAGACGGCGGAAATTGCCCGCGCCGATCCACTCGCGCTCCTCGCCGGTCAGATCGGCATAGAGGAGCTGGCCGATGGCCGCCCCCGCCTCGGCGGTCGGCAATCCCGTGCCGAAGAGCAGCCGCTCGGCCCCCATCACGCTGGCGAAGAACTCCACCCCGCAATGAGCCGTGAAGGTGCTGCCCAGCGAGAGATAGGTGTTCGGAAAATTCTGGAACAGCGGCACCAGACTGCGGTTCTGGTTGTAGGGCACCTCCGCCACGATCAGCGGCAGGTCCGGCGCCCACTGCGCCCACTGGGCCAGCACCGGCAGAGGCACCAGCCGCAGGGGACAGAACAGGGGCATCCGGGCGGCTTCGAGCGCGGCGAGCAGCGGCTCCGCCACCCAGCGCTCCGGCAGCCAGTAATCCGGCCCCGGACGGGCCAGCACGGCCCCCGCCCCGGCGGCGACCGCCCCGGCCACCTGCTCCGCCTCGTCCGGCACATCCCCGCAGTGCGCGGGCAGGACAATCGGGCAGGGTATCAGCTCCGGGAACTCAGCGCAGGCCTGGTAGAGACTCTCGTTCGACCGTTCCACGTCGAAATCGAGCGTGTCCGGCACAATCCGGACCAGGGCCTGGGCGATGCGGTGACGCTGCAACTCCCCGACCAGTTCCGCGGCGGACACCTGCTGCCGCTCGCCGGGGGCCAGCCCGCCGAATCCCGCCTGCACGTCGATGAGTTCCACCATCGGCCAACCTCGCGGTGTAGCGATTCCGAAATCTGCTTTCCACCATAACCCCATGCCAGCCCGAGGCAAGAAAGGGCTACTTGGTGGTATGGGTGTAGACCCCGTCCCACTCCTCCGGCGGGCTCTCGGCAAACTCGTCGAGCCGCTCCAGATAGGCGGCGTACAGGGGATCGGGATGGGCTTGGTGCAGCTTGTCGAGATGCTCGCGGGCGGCGGCGAAGTCCCCGGCCAGATAGAAACCCACCGCCCGGTTCCACTCCTCGGCCACCCCCTCGGGCAGAGGCTTGGCCAAGGGTTCGAAAATGCGCACCGCCTCGTTGCGGCCCTTCACCCGGACCTGGTCCACGTAGCGGGCGCTGGCCTGCCAGTTGGCGGAATTCAGACAGGGCTCGGAAACGAGAATGCCCACCCCGTAGTTCTTGGTCAACCCCTCGAGCCGACTGGCCAGGTTTACGGTGTCGCCCATGACCGTGTAGTTGAAGCGGTCGCGGCTGCCCATGTTGCCGACGCTGGCGGGGCCGGTGGCGATGCCGACGCCGATCTTCACGACCGGCAGGCCGCGCTGCTCCCAGCCCACGCGCAGCTCGGCCAGGCGAGCCTGCATGCGCAGGGCGCACGCGATGGCGCGGGCCGCGTGGTCCTCCTGATCGGCCGGGGCGTTCCAGAAGCCCATGACCGCGTCGCCGATGAATTTGTCCAGCGTCCCGTCCTCGGCCATCAGAATGTCGGTCATCTCGGTCAAATACTCGTTGAGGAACGCGGCCAGCCCGGCGGCGGTGAAATGCTCGGAAATGCCCGTGAAGCCGCGGATGTCGCTGAACATGATGGACATGTCCCGCTCCTCGCCCGAGAGGGTCAGGCTCTCGGGATCGCGCAGCAGCCGGTCCACCACGCGGGCCGACACATAATGGGCGAAGGCATGGCGGATGTAGGCCTTGCGCCGGTCCTCGACGAGATAGTTCACCGAAATCACCACCACCTGGAAGGAGACGATGGCCAGCAGCGGGAAGGCCACGCAAATCTGCACGTTCCGCAGGAAAAAGACATGGTAGTTCACGATCACGGAACTGAGCAGGGCCAGAATGCCGAACAGCACGCCGAGCAGGGCCGGCGAATAGGCCAGAATCGCGCTGAACAGCAGGCCCCCGACAACCAGACCGAAGAGGATGATACCCCGTTCCCGCACCTGGTCCCGCTGGAACAGGTCCCCTTGCAGGATGTTGTCCACCAGCGTGGCGTGGAACTCGACGCCGGGAATGGTCGAGTCGAGCGGCGAGGAGCGCAGATCGTGCAAGCCCCCGGCCGAGGTGCCCACGAAGATGAATTTTCCCCGGAACAAGCCCGGCTCCACCTTGCCGGACAGCACATCGCTGGCCGAGACATATGGGAACGTGCGTCCGGGGCCGCGCCAGTTCAGCATGGCCATGCCGTCCGGCGTGGTGGGCAGGAAATCATGGCCCACGCGCACCCCGAGCATGCCGTTGGCCCCGCAGACCAATTCGTAGCTCCGCGCCCCGATGCCGATGCGGTACATCTCCAGAGCCAGCGCCGGATAGGGCCGCCCGTCGTACTCGATGAACAGGGGAACCCGGCGCACCACCGCATCCTCGTCCGTCCAGGCGTTCCAGAAGGCCTCGCTCATGCCCCCCTCGCTGATCGCGGGCACGTTCAGCAACGGCCGCCAGGCCCGCTGGAGGGGGGACTTCGCATCCGGCGGCACCCAGGAGATGTTGCAGTCGGGAAACGGCGATTCCGCCGAGGGCGGCGTGCCGTCCTGGTTCATGATGAAGAGATAGCCCAGCACGACGGGCAGGCCGTCGATGGCCTCGCCGAGGGCCACGTCGTTGTCCAGGCTGTCCTCGGGCAGTTCGAGCTGGATTCCGGTCGCCTTGGCCAGTTCGGCGGCGAAGCGGCGGGGGGAGAGCCGGTCGGGCTCGGCGAAGACCATGTCCAGGCCGATGACTGTGGGGTTGCCTGCGGCGACCTTGCCAATCAGATCGGCCATGACCGTGCGCGGCCAGGGCCACTGGCCCAGCTCGGCCAGGCTCTTGTCGTCGATGTCCACGATCACGCAGCGCCCGAGGGTGGAGGTGCCGCCGCGCCATTTGAACATCCAGTCCACGATGCGCGAGTCGATGCCCAGCAGCCCCTGGTGGAAGGCGCGCCCGCCCTGGAGATAGAGCAGGAGCAACAACCCCATGGTCAGCACCCCGGCCTTGAAGCCGTCGGGACGCCGCAGCCAGCGCCAGAGGTGTTTGAGCAGGGAACGGGGGGAAATCATGGTCTCGAATCGCCACGCGGCAGGGGAGAATACCGGGAGCGCAGGAGGAACGCATGGAGCGCCAGCAGACCGCAGGCCAGCAAGCCGCACAGCCAGGCACCGCTGGCATACTCGCGCCGCAGGACGCCGGACGACTGTTCGGCGCCCAGGCGTGCCGTCGCGCAACGGCTCAAATCCCCTTCCAGCGGGGAGAGGGCCTGGCAGGCGAAACGGTAGGTCTGGTCGCCGACTTGGGCACTGTAGACGCCCGGAAGCGCCGCCGCAACCGCCAGTTCGCCGGAAGTCCCGCGCGGCAGTTCGCGAACCGTGCCGTCAGGCGCTTCGAGCCGGATGCTTCCCGCCTCCTCGACCGGCGGCAGCAGCAGGCGCGCCGCCTGTCCCAGACGGACCGAATTCTCGACGAA
>LVAZ01000532.1 GCA_001603055.1 Victivallales bacterium Lenti_02 | reverse complement strand
TCCTCGACGCGGCGGTCTGGGCCGCCCTGCCCAAAGTCAACTAGCCCCACGTTGCACCTTGGCCCGTCCCGGCAGCCTCCTCACGCGGGATGATTGCGAATCGCGGCATCCGTGGCCGGCCGGCTGCGGACCGCCGGGGCCGGAGCCCTGGCGGTGTGCGGTCGCGCCGTATCGACCAAGAGCGCCTCTGTCGCCTGTTTTCGCACAAGATGGCGGCCCACCTCGCCGGGCCTGGGATGGATTGGGAGAAGCTGTCTTCTTATCACGCGCGAAGCCGGTCTGCGGGTTCGCTGGACCAAGGTGCTGATGGATGCCCTGCTCCCGCCGACGGGAGGCCACGTCCTGTGCGGTCTCTGCGTTGCGGTCTGCCCGCACGGGAAACGGCACAGCGAATAACATCCGAATCAAGCGCCATGTCCACTTTTGTTGCGCGTTCCGGTGAGATATGGCGGCAACGGAGTGAGGAATGACGCTATTCCGTCTTGTCTTGGGCTTGCAGGAGAACGGTCCGGGCGCTGCTGCGCCCTAGGCGGCGGTTCAGCTCGAAGAGTTCGGCGTAGAGATCGACGGGGACGATGCCGGCCTGGATGCGGGCGGCATGGACGAACCGGAGGGTGCCGTCCGCCTCGCCATAGGAGCTATGCACCGAGACCTGGCCCAACCCGCCCGGCACGTCCGCAACGAGGGTTTCGGGCATCAGCAGGGGGGCGGTGAAACCGCGCGGCAGGAGCACGTTCGTGGTAATCCGGAGGTCCCGGTCCCGCTCGTAGTAATAGGCGTTGCTGCGCGTGTCGGAACGCAGGTCGAACAGGTTCGCGAAGCTGGCAGGCAGGGTGAAGTAGAGATAGTGGCCGTCGCGGACGGCGTAGTTGGCCACGCGGGCGACAAAGCTCTCGGTGCCGGGATAGGCGGCGAAGTCGGTCGTCAGTTCCCCGATGGGCACGGCGTTCTGGGAGAGGTCGGCGAGCAATTTCTGGAAATGGCGGCGGCGCTCCTCGGGGGGGAGTTCGTCGTAGAACTTGCGGCGGCTGGCATGGGCGGTGCCGAAATAGCGGGTCGTCTTGCGCAGCACCGCGTCGCCCTCGGCGGTCAGTTCCAGATCGTAGGAGGTCTCGGTCCGGTTCTCCAGCCCCCCGGGCGGTTCCAGCAGGGCGACGCGGCCCCGGTCGAGGAACAGCCCGGCCCGCTTCTCGTGGGCGGTGGCACCGAGCGGCGCGTACTGGTCGGTGTCGTTGAGCAGAATCGAGCGCGAGCCGAGCGACACCCGCACCAGCACGTTCGGGAACAGATAGGCGGCGGGCAGGGCCAATTCCCGCTCGCGCAGACTCGGGGCGTAGGCGGTCCGCGACGCCAGCACGAACTCGGGACGGAGCCCGGCGCGGCGGAGCATCGCGTAGAGCAGGACGGCGCGGTCGGCGCTGTTGCCGTAGCCGTCGGCCAGCACCCGGTCCGCCGGGGTGATGGCGGCGAGCGGCAGTTCATGCAGGCCGGGACCGGCCGCGAGAATGGCTTTGGCGACGAAGTCGCGGATGGCGACGACCCGCGCCTCGCTCTCCTTCACCCCCGCGCAGAGTTCGTCGGCCTTGCGTTCAGCCAGCGCGGCATCCGCCGACGCCTTGCCGAGCACGTCCCGGACCTGCCTGGCGTACTCGCGCCATTCGCCGGAGCTGAAGGTGACGGTGGGATTGAAGGCCCACCAGGGCGGCAGATCGTCCTCCCGCCGGACGGCGGGCTGGCCGGTGGCGACGAACTCGTAAACCTTGAAACCATCCTCCGTGGAATCGGTCCGGACAATCGCCGGATCACCGGGCGAGAAATCGAGCCGCAACGAGCGGGGCACACGAATGCGGAGGGTCTGGCGATCGACGGGATCATACCCCCGGAAGGGAATCTGCCCCGCCACAAAGGGCCGGTCCCGGAAGGTGACCCGGTAGGAGTATTCGACGATGCTGCCGACCTGCACCCCCGGCAGGCTCGCCACCAGAGTCTTGCCCTCGGGGTAGCGGGGGGCGGAGGCCACCCAGCCCTGGTCCATCAGGTTGATCTCCTTCTCGCTGATGGTCTGCTCCTGATCCCCGTTGCGGACGGTGGCGGCCAGCAACTCGACCTCGGCGAAGGCCGGATTGTAGTCGATCTTGATCTCGCTGTGGTCCTTCATGCCCTTGTAGGTGAGGAACTGCTTCCGCAGCCGCCGGGTCACGGTCCAGTTGTGCCGGTCGGCGATTTCATAGTCCCAGGCATCCTCGAGGATGCGGATGTCCGCCGACGCTTCGGCGGCGGAGCGGACGAAGACGGGCATCTTGCGGGCGTTCGCCTCGATGACCCGCAGGGTCTCCTTCAGGCAACGATATTCCTCGGGCGTGAATTCGGGCACGCGGATCAGGAACTCGGCCTGGCCGGCGAGGCCGTTCGCGGTGGCCTCCAGACGACGGGTCCACAGCAGGGTCGGGGTGTCGATGACAGGATACTCGGGCAGGGCCGCCGCCCGGCCCAGCTCGGGTGCCACCGTCAGTTCCAGACTCTCCCGCACCCCGCAGGCGAATTCGTTGAGGAAGGGGAACTTGCGCTCGGCCAGGGAGGCATCGCGCAGGATGAAGTTGACCATGCCGACGCTGGCGCCGAGCCGGGGCACGGTGAGCATGGCGGTCCCGCCGTCGGTCATCACCGCGTCCTCGGCGGCGAAGGCAAGGCGGACTTCAAGATGGCGGCTGATGTCCTGCATGTCCTCGGGCAGAATGGTCAGGCTGGTCAGCCGGGCCCCGGCCACCATCCGGTTCACCACCGACTCGAAGAGCCGCCGCTGCTCCTCGGGCCGGACCCGCGAGAAATAGCCCCGGTAGACATTGTCGTTGATGCCGTCGAAGAGCAGTTCCGCCGTGCCCCGCAGGGAACCGTCGGCCGCGATCTCGGCGCGGGTGGTCACCACCACCAGATTCTCGGTGGCGGGCTCGACGGGACTAGTGCGGAGAGTGTCTCCCTCGGGGCGGGCCACTAGATAGCTCTGGTTGGCGAGATAGGCGGGGAAAAGCTGCTTGGTGTTCTCGTCGGTCGGGTCCATCAGAATGTAGCCGTTGCCGTCCTCGGTCTCGGCCGCCACCACGGCGTGGTTGAAAAAGGGCTGGGGCACTTCCTCGTCCTTCTTCGGGCCGTTGTGGATGAGCACCGGGTACGCCTTGATCCCCGCCTCGCGCAGCAGGGCCACCAGCAGAGCGGCCTTGTCGCGGCACACCCCGTGGCGCTGGGCGAAGGTGTCCTTGGCCGGATGGGGCTCGTAGCCGGGGGCCTCCTCCTCGACGGTGATCCCCATGTAGCGGATTTCCTGGGAGACGAAGCGGAACAGGGCGGCAATCCGCTCGTCCCGGTCCGTCAGCCCCTTGGTCAGTTCCGCGACCTTCGCCGTCATCTCCGGCGTGCATTCGAGATGGGGCTCGCTGAGCCGCCAGTACCACCGGGAGACGTACTGCCAGTCGGGAATCGTGCTGACCAGGAGGCGCTGGACCACCGTGTAGAGCGGGGGCATCTTCGGCTCGCCGAACATCTGGGGCACGTCGGTGACCTCCCAGCGATAGACGATGCGCCCGTCCGCCTCGCTCTGGGTGAAGGCGACCGTGCCCTCGACTTCGGCCTTGAGGGCGATGTTTTGCAGCGGCAGGGACTGGGGGGCGCGCACCTCGTAGACCAGCCGGAGGATGGGGGCGGTGTACTCCAGGACCTGGTAGTCGCTCCAGGTGTTGGGCACGCGGGGCTTCAGGGTCTCGCTCTTGGCCACATAGCGAACCACGTCGCCGATTGCCAGATCGGGAACCGTGACTTGCAGCACCTTCGAGTTGGGATTGAAGATGTTGGAGCCCATCTGGGAGCGGTCCACCATCACCCGGCTCATGCTGGCGAGGTCCACGGGCCGACGGGTGCCGTCGGGCTTGATGACCTCGACCAGGGTGAACCCGGCCTCGCCGTAGGGCAGCGTGAAATGGCGGCTCAGGGTGGAGGACTCGCGGCGCCCCTTCTCGGTCAGCACCTTGACAAAGGTGTCGTCGTAACTGATGGACGTGCCGTCGGGCTCGTACTCCTCGATGATGTGGTCGTCCACCAGCACACTGTCGGCGTTGGGGAAGCGCTCGGCCGTCACCTCGGCGGCGACCGCCATGACAGCCTCCACTTCGAGCAGGCCCGCGCTGTAGTAGTCCGGCAGGGCCTGGACCCGGAGACCGACCAGCAGGAAAAGAAGGACGAGGACTGTACGCTGGATCATGGGATGTTTCCTTTACGCTTCGCCGCGGCGGTAGAGCACGGTTCCTCCGGCGGGGCCGAAGGGATCGAGAATGGTGATGCTGTCGTCGTCCAGCAGGGCGCTGACGGGGGCTGCGCCGCGTTCCTGGAAATGGGCGTAGTTGAGTTCGGCCACGCGGGTGGCGGCCTCGATAATCATGGTCACGCTGCGCTGGCTGGCGGCGTCGGGATAGCTGCCCGCCAGACTGGCGGGGGACTCGCCGAGAAACTGGGCACGGGCGATGGCAAGCAGCCCGGCCGCCAGGGAGGCCTTGCCGTAGCCGTACAGCTCGGTGTGCGCCCCCATGTTGCGGATGCGTCCCCCGAAGGCCGGATTGCGGGTGCGGCTGCCCGCCCCGGTGACCGCCTCGCGGAATCCCCGCTCCTGCTGGTCCACGAACCCGCGCCCGAGCACGCCGTAGACTTCCAGCTCCTGGTTCACCGCGCCCTCGAAGTCGGCGGGGTTGATCCAGGTGTTGTTGAAATCCCCGCGCATGCCGTTGTCGTAGGTGATGTTGACGTTGAAGGCGTCCCAGGCATGGATGGGACCGTGCTTCTTCGCGGCCTCCGGGTCCTGGCCCCGGAGAATGGCGACTTCGTAGCGGTAGCGGTCCCAGTTTTCCAGCAGCATCCGCTCGCCGGTGGCGTAGAGGGCGCGGGGCTTGACGTCCATGTAATGGGCGACCACATCGAGCCAGTGGCAGCCCACGTAGGCGAAGGGATTCGACCGCTCGGCCCACTGGAAGGTCTCGGTGGCGACCGTCAGCGGTTCCTCGAGCACGGCCCTGACCCGGTGGATGCGGTTGTAGGCGGGCAGCGAGTTGGTCATCATGTCCCGGATGAAGGGATCGTAGCGCTTGTGCAGGTCCACGGCCACGATCCGGCCCGCCCGCTCGGCGGCGGCGATCACCGCGTCGGCCTCGGCGGTGTGCAGGCACATGGGCTTCTCGGTGACGACGTGCAGCCCGGCGGCGAGCGCGTCGAGAATGGCCCGGCTGTGCATGTCGTCGGGACCGGCGACCACCAGAACATCGAGTTCGCGCCGGGCGATCATCTCGCGCCAGACCTCGTCGCCGTAGTGGCTGGTCAGGCCGGACTCGGGGAACTCGTTCAGAAAGGCGTCGCGGATGAAGTCGGCAGTGCCCTTGTCGCGGCTGCGGGTGCCGATGGCCGCGAACTCGATGCGGATATCGGCGACCAGCGGCGCGAAGTGGCTCAGGCCGATACTGCCCAGGGCACCGGCGAAACCGCCGCGCGCGAAATCGTGCAGAGCGGGGCCGATGATGTCCTCGAAGAACATCCCGCCGCCCACCACGCCAATGCGGAGAACTCTCTGGCTCATTGCTCGTCCTCTTCCAAATCGTCCACGGGCAGTTCGACGGGGACCTCCCAGCCGGGCGGAACCACCGGATTCTCGGCGAAGGGCCCCCCGTTCACATGGGGCAGATCCAGCTCGTGCAGCGCCAGGCGGAAATCCGCCGGGGGCGGCGCCATGTATTCCCGCATCACCCCGGTGCGCGGATGGGGGAAAGCCAGTTTCCAGGCGTGCAGCATCTGCCGCGGCACCGTGATCGGCACATCCCGCCCCCGCCCGCCATAGAGATGGTCGCCGAGTATCGGATGGTGGATATGCGAGACGTGAACCCGAATCTGGTGGGTGCGCCCCGTGTAGATGCGCACTTCGAGCAGGGTGCAGCCCTGCCCGATGCCGAGCACCCGGTACTTGGTGAGCGCGTATTTGCCGCCCTCCGGGAGAACCGCCATCTTGGTGCGCAGCACCGGATGGCGCCCCATCTGGGTCTCGATGGTCCCGAACGGCGCGCCGCACTCGCCCACCACAATCGCCAGATAGGTCTTCTCGGTCAACCGTTCCTTGAAAGCATCCTTGAGCCGCTGGCGGGCCACCATATTGCGGGCGATCACCATCGCCCCCGAGGTGTCCTTGTCCAGCCGGTGGACTATCCCCGGGCGCATGGTGGCGTCCACCATGGCGCGGAACGCCTCGTAGTCGTAGTGCAGCAAGCCATGCACCAGAGTGCCCTCGGTGTTCCCCTCGGCGGGATGCACCACCAAGCCCGGCGGCTTGTTGATCACGATCACGTCCCGGTCCTCGGCCAGAATCGTGAATTCCACCTCCTGGGGCACCAGATCGTAGATTTTCCGCTCCGGCCAGCGGATTTCGACCACATCGCCCGCCGCGACCGGGCTCTTGGGCTGGATTTGCCGCCCGTTCAGGCGCACCCGCCCCTCCCGGATGCACTGCTGGAAATAGCCCCGCGAATGCTCGGGAAACAGCCGCGCCAGCGACAGGTCGATCCGCAGACGCGCGAGTTCGGCGGGAACACTCAGGCGCTCGGTGCCGCGCGGCTCGGACGGGGTTGGCCGGTCGTCGCTCATTTCGTGGCCGGCTCTTTCCCCCGCCCGGGACGCAGCCGGAACCAGAGCGCCGCACCCACCGCGAATACCGGGAAACAGACCCATTGCGCGGGAGTCAGCCCGAACGGCAGGCTCTCGTAGTCCCCCCGCCCGAACTCGATCAGAAAACGGGCCAGCGGATAGAGCATCAGATAGGCCGGAAACAGCCTGCCCCGGAACGAGGCCCGGAAAAACAGCGCGAACAGCACCCCGGACAGGACAAAATTGGCGAAGGACTCGACCAACTGGATGGGGAAGTAGGAGGCGTCCGGAACCGCGTAGTGGACCGCGCAGCAGCCCTCGTAGACGCGCCCGTGGCAGCAGCCATGCAGGAAACAGCCGATCCGACCGACCCCGTGCGCCAGCGGCAGGGAAACGGCCAGCACATCCGCCAGCCCCGGCACCGGCAGCTTCTTGACCCTCGCCCGCCAGACGATGAGCAGGGAAGCCAGGATGAATCCCCCGTAGAACACCAGCCCCCCCTCGCGGATGTTGAACATCTGCACGGGACGGTCCAGATACGAATCAAGATTCTGCAGCACGAACAGCAGGCGCGCCCCGACCAGGCCGCCGACGATGCCCCAGGTCAGCAAATCCCCCACCGTGTCGCGCGGCAGATTCCGCCGGGGGGCCAGATAGGTGGCCATCGCCGAACCCGCCAGAAAGGCCAGGGCCATGCAGATGCCGTACCAGTAGATTTCCAGCGGCCCGATTCGAAACGCGATGGGGGTCATGTGCCTAGCCTATCATTCGTTCGCATATCAGCAGAAAACCGAAGCGGGAATCTAGCGTGGCGGCACCGCCGATGCAACGCTGCCGACACGAATCGGGGAGCGCCGGGCGCGACAAAATCAGTCCCGAAGGTTGTGCCGGAGACCCTTGATTTCGGCCTGCCGCAGAGTACCGTGCAGATATCCGTTCCCGCGACGCCGTCAACCGAAGAAAGACCAGCCGTGCGCCTTCTCCCGAGACAACTTGCCCTGGCCCTGGCCCTCCTTGGCGGGCTCCTGGCAGGCTGCTCGCGCACCCATCCCGAACAGACCGCGCGCGAGGCGGAAACGGCGATGGCCGCAGGCGATTTCGCCAAGGGGGTGACCCTTGCCCGGCAGGCTTTCCAGGCCGCCCCCCGCAACATCGATTTCGGCATCCTCTACGGCTACGCCCTGCTCGCCAACGACCGTCCCCGCGAGGCGAAGACCCAACTGGCCCAGATGGCCGCCGCCGCGCCGGACCATTTCCTCGCCCAGTATTTCCACGGCTGGATTCTCTGGCGGCTCGGCGACTATGGCGACGCCATCGGGCCGCTCAAGAACGCCCTGCACCTCAAAAGCGGCTACGAGGAATACGTGCCCGACGTGCTGGTCCTCCTCGCCCGCTGCTGCATGAAGCAGAATCTGCCCGACGGGGCCCGCTACCTGCAAGCCCTGCGCGCCCACCGTTCCTTCGGCCGCGAGCCCGAAACCCACAACTGCCTGGGCCTGCTGCTGGTGGGCCAGGGCCAGTACGACCAGGCCCGGCTGCGTTTCGAGGAAGCCCTGCGCCTCGATCCCGGCAATCCCGTCATCCTCCAGAATCTGGCCGTCATCCACGACATCTACCTCAAGGACCCCCGGCAGGCCATGACCTACTACCGGGAAAGCCTGGCCCGGAGAATCGAGCGCCGCGACCCCACCAACCAGGCCGAAATCCGCGAACGACTCCGCCAGCTCGCCCGCGAACGCCGCCTCCGCCAATAGACTAACCCATGGCCCGAATTCCCGAAGAAGTCATCGACGAAATCCGCCAGCGCGCCGACATCACCGACGTCGTCGGGGCCTATATCCCCCTCAAGCAGCGGGGGCGCGACGCCTGGGGCTGCTGCCCCTTCCACAAGGAGAAAACCCCCTCCTTCAAGGTCAGCTCCGACCACCAGGCATTCAAGTGCTTCGGCTGCGGCAAGAGCGGCTCGGTCTTCACCTTCATCCAGGACATCGAGAACGTGGATTTCATCGATGCGGTGCGCCTCCTGGCCCAGCGCACCGGCGTCCAGATTCCCGAGTCGGGAGGGCAGGACACCTCCCCCGAGGAGCGCGACACCCGCAAAACCAACCGCGAGCGGGGACTCGCCCTGCTCGCCGACGCCGCCCGCTGGTTCCGCCAGCAGCTCTCGGCCCCACCC
>LVAZ01000070.1 GCA_001603055.1 Victivallales bacterium Lenti_02 | reverse complement strand
GAGCCGATTCCCTTCGCCCGCATCGGGCTGTACCGGGACGAGCTGCGGCCCAGCCTGCCGGCTCGCGAGTGGAGCTACGCCCCGCCTGCCCAGGCCGCCGCTCCGGATGTCCGCCCGCCCCGTCCGGCCCCGCCGCCTCCGGCGACCCTGGAGGCGAAGACCGGTCCGGCGCCGGTGTTCCGGGTGCCGCGCGCGGCGGCGACCGTGACCGTGGACGGGACCATCGCTCCCGCCGAGTGGGACGGGGCCAAGCCGGAGCAGGCCATGTCGCTCGCCCAGCGGCACACCGGCGAACCGGCCAACCCGGTTTCGCAGGCTTGGCTGCGCCATGACGGCGAAAATCTGTGGCTGGCCGTGGACAACGCCATGGACCCGGGCAAGCCCATGCGGATCGGCCGCCAGTGGGGACAGGACGAAGCGGTCGAGCTGGCCGTGCGCAACGTGGCCCTGGGCAAGGACGCCCCGATTCTCGTCCTGCGCGGCTACGCCGACGGCCATTTGGCAGCTAGCGCGGATGCGGGAGCCCCCGCCGAGGCGGTGCGGCGCGCGGTCGAGGGTGTGGAGTATGCCGCCCGCGTCGTGGACGCCTCCCGCTGGACGGCGGAATGGAAAATCCCGCTGGCCTCTCTGGGCGTGAACCCGGCGGAGCACAGAAAACTCGCCTTCAACCTGACGGTCCGCAAAGTGGGCAGCAGTCTCTGGCTGATGTGGGAGGGAACCGGGGGGAATTCCTGGTGGGTCGAGCGGGCTGGTTTTCTGGAATTGGAACCATAGCGGCAGGGGGCGGGCATGAAACGGCTGATCGGGTGGTTGCTGGTCCTCGCCGCCGGGGCCGGGGCAGGCCAGAAAACGGAACTGGCCCTCCCGCACCGTTTCACCTTGGCCCCGGCCGTGGACATGGCCTTTCCCTGTCCCGTTTCGCTGGCAGTGCCGGGTAGTCTTCCCGGCGAAGGCGCTACCCTGTGGGAACAGGGGGATGAGGACTGGTTTCCCGTTCCCAGCCAGCCCGACCCCGCCCAGCCGGAACGACTTTGGTGGCTGGCCAGCAGGGCTGGCGGCACCTACGAGCTGCGGGCGGGAAAAACGGCATGTCCGGCCACGGCGACGGCGACGCCGGGCGACGAGGAACTGATTCTGGCCTTCGGGGAAAAACCGGTGCTGGCCTACCACCATGCGCTTTTGCCGCCGCCTGCGGGAGCGAATCCGCGCTTCACGCGCGGCGGCTTCATCCACCCCCTGTACTCGCCCGGCGGCGAAGTGCTCACTGCCATCCATCCCAAGGACCACGTCCACCATTTCGGTCTCTGGAACCCCTGGACCAGCACCGAGTTCGCGGGCCGGGAGGTGGATTTCTGGAATCTGGGCAAGGGGCAGGGAACCGTCCGTTTTGCCCGCTTCGAAGCCGTCTTCAGCGGCCCGGTGTTCGCCGGATTCCGGGCGGTTCACGAGCATGTGGCGCTGGACCTGCCCGAGGGCGAGCGGGTGATTCTCGAAGAGGTTCAGGATGTGCGGGTCTGGAACACGGGCGATGCCCGTTTCCTGATCGATTTCACCAGCCATCAACGGTGCGTGGCCGACCAGCCGCTGACTCTCAAGGCGTACCGCTACGGCGGGTTGGTTTTCCGCGGCCGGGCGGGCTGGCATACCGACAACAGCGGCTATCTCACCTCCGAGGGGAAGACGCGGGCCGACGGCCACGGCACCCGCGCGCGCTGGTCCCACGCCTATGGCGACACGCCTTTGGGCGGCGCGGGCGTGCTGTTCATGAGCCATCCCGAAAACCGCGCCCATCCCGAACCCCTGCGGCTCTGGCCGAACGACGCCAACCGCGGCCGGGACAACGTGTTCCTGAATTTCTGCCCGGTGCAGGGGGAACCGTGGATTCTCGAACCCGGTGCCGTCCACACCCTGCGCTACCGGCTCTGCGTCTACGACGGCAAACCGGCGGACATCCCGGCGGAGGCGTACTGGCAGGCGTTCGCCCGACCGCCCGCCGGGGCGGTCCCTGGACGCTAATTTCGCCCCGGAGTTGCGCCGGGGCATTTGGGCGGATATATCTTTGCGCGTTTTTTTCAGCTAGGAGCTTTTCTGTGATTCATCACTTGCCTTGCTCCGCCATTCTGGGAGGTATCATGCTTGCCGGGATTGCCGCTGCCGCCGGTCTGACGCCGGTGCGGGACGTGCCGCACCGGGTTTGGGCCATGAGCGAGTTCGCGGTGCAGGACGGGCCGGAGAGCGAGAATCCCTACGATCCGGACCTGCTCGCCCTCGATGCCGTCTTCCGCAGTCCGGGCGGCCGGGAAATCCGGCTTCCCGCCTTCTGGTACACGGCCTATGCCCGCGAACTCAAGGAGGACAAGGAGGAGGTGCTGACCCCGGCGGGGGACGCGGGCTGGCGGGTGCGTTTCACCCCGGTCGAGGCCGGGGAGCATCGCTACTGGCTCGAAGCGACCCGTGACGGCCAGACCACGCGCCTCGGGGAAGGCGCCTTTGACGTTGGCGAAGCGGCACCCGGCGCGCGCGGTTTCGTGCGGATCGAGCCGCAGGCGAAACGCTATTTCGCGACCGACGACGGCCAGCCCCTGCCCCTGCTGGGCGAGTGCTGCTGCTGGCACGGCAAGCGGGGCACCTACGACTTCGACGAGTGGTTCGCGAACTACCGCCCCAGCGGCATGAACTGGACGCGGCTGTGGATGTGTCCCTGGGCCTTCGGGCTCGAAACCGTGGCCGAGGAGCGCACCCGCTACAACCAGAACATGGCCTGGCAGCTCGACCACACCCTCGATCTGGCGGCGCGGGAGGGCATCTTCGTCATGCTCTGCCTGGACTACCACGGCATCTTCAACGTGGACCCGGACATGTGGGGCGGCAACAACTGGTGGCCGAAGCACGCCTACAACCAGGCCAACGGCGGCCCCTGCGCGAACCAGAACGAGTTCTTCACCCAGCCCGAGGCCGAGCGGCTCTACCGCAAGCGCCTGCGCTATCTGGTGGGGCGCTACTCGGCCTATCCCAGCCTGATGTCCTGGCAGTTTTTCAACGAGATCAACAACGTGTTCCGGTTCCTCAAGCCGGCGGACGTGGTGGCCTGGCATGACCGCCAGTCGCGCTGGCTGGACGGGAACGACCCCTACCGCCACCCGGTCACCACCAGTTTCGGCTCGCGCGGCGAGCATCCGCCCATGTGGAAGCTGGACTCGATGGCCTTCGCCAACTGGCATCTATACCTGAACTGGGCCGGCAACTACCGCCATCCCGCCGCCATGTGCGAGGATGTGGCCACCCGGTTCCAGCGCGACTACGGGAAACCGATCCTCATCTCCGAATACGGCACCAGCGGTCTCGGCTGGAAGCCGGAAATCGATCCCCATCTGCGCGGCCTGCAACAGGCGGTATGGGGGGGAATCATGGCGGGCACGGCGGGCACCAGCATGCCGTGGTGGTGGCAGGCCATGCACCGGGACAAGGTTCACGGACGCATCTGGGGGCCGCTGGCCCGCTTCATCGAGGGTACCGGGCTCGGCGGACCTGCCTGGCAGCCCATCCCCCTGCCCAAACCCTCCGGCGACCTGGAACTGGGCAAACCCGTCGCGGACGGGCAGCCCTTCACGGCTCGCTTGGCCTGTAGCGGCAACTGGGGCCAGAAGGAGGGCGGCGTGGTGGTCCTGGCCAACGCCGACGCCGCCACCGGCAGTCTCCATGTCTTCCTGCACGGCAACGACAAACCCGACATGCGCCTGCCCTGCCGGATTCAGGCGGAGCTGGGGGCGAACGCCGTGTTGACGGTGCATGTGAACTCGGTGTCGAACGGGGCCGAACTCGAAGTGGTGGCCAACGGCCAGCGCCGGTTTCACCGCCCGTTTCCCGACAAGGACGGGAAGACCCTGGTCAACGGCGAGTACAACGAGAGTGTGCGCGTGGAGCTGCCCCCCGGTCGCCAGACCATCGAGCTGCGCAATCCGGGGCAGGACTGGCTGGCCCTGGACTGGGTCGAGATCGCGGGCGCGCTGCCCTGCGAGGCGCTCCGCCCCGCCAACGAGCCGACGGTGCTGGCCTACGCCATGAGCGACGGCGAGCAAGCCTTGCTTTGGATCATCGATCCCGCCTTCAACTATCCCGGCGGCGCGCACGAACCCGAGCCGAAGCCCATCCGGGCGAGGGTCGAACTTCCCGGTCTGCCGGACGGGGACTACGCCGTCGAGTTCTGGAATACCTGGACCGGGCAGGCGACCGGGACGGTCAAGGCCCGTTCCGCCGCCGGGCGGCTGGCCGTCGAGTTTCCCGAGTTCCAGGTTGACGCCGCCGCCCGCATCCGGCCCGAGCGCTAGAAAGGATTCCTCCATGCCGAGCAAGCCGAATTTTGTCTACATTTTCTGCGACGATCTGGGCTGGGGCGATGTGAGCTGCCTCAATCCCGAGTCGAAAATCCAGACTCCCAACATCGACCGTCTGGCGGCCACGGGGATGAACTTCACCGACGCGCACGCGGGCTCGGCCGTCTGCACCCCCTCGCGCTACACCCTGCTCACCGGACGCTACTGCTGGCGGACGGCGCTGAAGCACGGGGTCGGTGGCGGCTACAGCCCGCCGCTCATCAAGCCGGACCGCCTGACCGTGGCCAAGATGCTCCAGCAGGCAGGCTACCGCACCGCCTGCATCGGCAAGTGGCATGTGGGGTTCAACTGGCAGCTCAAGGACGAGTTCAAGGGCGAGAAAATGCCCCGCCTGCTGGCCCGGGACGAATCCCGCTTCGACACGATGGTGGACTTTTCCAAGCCCATCAAGAACGGCCCCGTGGATGTGGGCTTCGACTACTATTTCGGCATTTCCGCCTCGCTCGACATGTCGCCCTACGTGTTCATCGAGAACGACCGGGCGACGGAGATTCCCACCGAGACGGTGCCGAAGGGGACCACGCCGGAGGCGCGGGCGCGCGAGGGCATCGGCGCCAAGGGCTGGAAGCACGAGAACGTGCTGCCCACCCTGCGCGACAAATCCATCGACTTCATCCGCCGGGAAGCCGCCGCCGGGAATCCCTTCTTCCTCTATCTGCCCGTGAACGGTCCCCACACGCCCGTCGTGCCGAACGCCGAGTTCATCGGCAAGAGCGGCGCGGGCATCTACGGGGATTTCGTGCTGGAGATCGACGACGTGGTGGGCAGGATCGTCGCCGCCCTGGAGGACGCCGGGGTGCGCGAGAACACCGTGGTGATCTTCTCCAGCGACAACGGTCCCGAGACGCTCACCGCCGCCTACCGCGAGGCCTACGGCCATTATTCGGCCTGGAAGTTCCGGGGCATGAAGCGGGACAACTGGGAAGGCGGGCACCGGGTGCCTTTCCTGGTCTCCTGGCCTGCCGCCGTGCCGGCTGGCAGCACCTGCGAGTGCTTCGTCGAGCTGGTCGATTTCATGGCCACCGCCGCCGACATCGTGGGGGCGACCCTGCCGGGCAACGCCGCCGAGGACAGCCGCTCGATCCTGCGCTGGCTGAAGGGCGATTACACCGCCAAGTGTCGCCGTTTCGCCATCCATCACTCCTGCGACGGCAAATGGGCGATCCGGCGGGGAAAATACAAACTGCTTCTGCACGGCGGCTCCGGCGGCAATGCCTATGACTGCCCGGAAAACAACGATCCCGTGCAGCTCTACGATCTCGAAGCCGACCCTTTCGAGACCACCAATATCTACACCAGCCATCCGGAGATCGTCGCCCAGCTCCATTCGCTTTGTCTGGACAGCATCCAGCAGGGGCGGAGCACGGCGGGACCGCCCCAGCAGAACGACTGCCGCGGGGAATGGACCCAGCTCGTGGAGCTGGTGAATCTCGCGGCCGGCGGCAAGCCGAAAGCCTGAGAGGACAGGTCATGGATTCCTACGTGCCCATCGCCGACGGGGTGTTCTGGATCGGCGTCAACGACCGTGAAACCGCGCTGTTCGAGGGGCTCTGGCCCCTGCCCCGGGGAGTGAGCTACAACTCCTATCTGATCGTGGACGACAAGGTGGCCGTGGTGGACACGGTCAAGGCCATGAAGGCGGACCAGTACGTGGCCCAGCTCCGGGCGCTGGTGCCGGCCGGAAAGCAGATCGACTACCTGATCGTGAACCACATGGAGCCGGACCACTCCGGCTCGATCACCCTGCTGCGCGACCTCTATCCGGGGATCACGGTCATCGGCAACGACAAGACCGCCAAGCTGCTCGCCGATTTCTTCGGCATCACCGAGAACGTGCAGGTGGTGGCCGACGGGGACACCCTGCCGCTGGGGCGGCGCACCCTGCAATTCCACCTGACCCCGATGGTCCACTGGCCGGAGACGATGGTCAGCTACGAGACCAGCGGGCGGCTGCTGTTCAGCGGCGACGCCTTCGGCGGCTTCGGCGCGCTCGCGGGCGGCATTTTCGACGACGAGGTGGACGTGGCCTATTTCGAGGACGAAATCCTGCGCTACTTCTCGAACATCGTCGGCAAGTACGCCAACATGGTGCAGAAGGCCATCGCCAAGCTGGCGGGGCTGGAGATTGCCGTGATCGCGCCCACCCACGGTCCCGTCTGGCGGCACAATCCCGGCCATATTCTCGACCTCTACGACCGCTGGAGCCGGCACGAGGGCGAGGCGGGCGTGGTGCTGGCCTACGGTTCGATGTACGGCAACACCTGCCAGATGATGGAGGCGGTCGCGCGCGGGCTCACCGACGAGGGGGTCTCGAACGTCCGCATCCATTCGGTGTCCACCACCCACATTTCCTACCTGATCCGGGACGCCTGGCGGTACCGGGGCCTGGTGCTCGGCGCGCCCACCTACGATGTGGGGCTGTATCCGCCGATGAGTTTCTTCATCGAGATGCTGGCCCGCAAAAAGCTCCAGCGCCGTCTGCTCGGTCTCTTCGGCACCTACGGCTGGAGCGGCGGCGGGGTGAAGACCCTGCGCAGTTTCGCGGACGACGGGGACTGGGACTTGGTGGAGCCGGTGGTCGAGGCCCGCTGCCACGCCACGCCCGCCGACCAGGAAAACTGCCGTCTCCTCGGCCAGCGCCTCGCCCAGCGCCTGCGGGAGTAGGCTAGCTGTTGGCCGGGGTCGGGCGACGGTAGAGGAGCGGGCCGATTGCGCGGGCCTCGGAGTCTGCGTTCAGGCAATTCTCCCGGTCGTTCCAGTCGCTGGCGACGGGATTGCCGCTGATGGCGGGCCGGATCGGGCAGCGGGAGCAGGGGGGATGCCCGGCGTAGCCCGTGCGGAGCAGGTCGGCGAGCACGCCCTGGAAGTCGGCCAACCGGAAGAGGGTAAGACGGGCGTTTCCCGCCATGACCCGGCGGTGCAGGCTCCGGCGTTCCATCTCGTCTTCGGCGGGGCCGTCGGGGTCGGAGATCGGACAGGGGCTTGCGCGATAGGTCCAGGTCCGCAGGGAACGGATGGTCCCGTCGGGGAGAAGGGTCGGCCACGCCGTGGTCCGCCGTCCCAGGCAGGGAGCGCCCAGGGTGGTCTCCACCACATGCTTGAAGGTGTTGGTGTGGTAGTTGGTGCCGAGCAGCAGACCGTAGCCGCCGCATGCCGCCAGCAGGCCCAGCGGGGAATCGGGCCCCATGGTGAGGGTGAGATGATGGCGTTCCAGCAGGCTTGCCGCCTCCGCTCCCCAGGCCGCATAGGGGTGGGTGGGGTTCAGGCTGCGATGCACGCCGGGCATCTGGCGGAAGGTTTCCGGAATCGCGCCGTTGCTGGTCGGGGTCGTCGCCGGATCGTAGATTCCCGGTCCTTTGGGGCCGAACGGGCCGCCGTGGTTGAAGGAGGGCATAAGCAGAGTGCCCGACGGGGTGACGGCCGCCATCAGGGCGCGGACCACCGTCGCCGCGCCGCCCGCGACGGTGCCGAAGCTGGACAGGGACGAATGCACCATCATCCGCATTCCCGGCTCGACGCCGAGTTGCTGCAGGGCGCGGAGGATGTCCTCGCCGGTCAACGCGGATTGGTTGTCCATCGCCTGGTTCCTTGGAGGGGCCGGAGTTGGGGTTGCCGAAGGTGCTCAAGATACGGCAGGACACTGTCCCCCGCAACTCCTTGCGGCCTCTCCATGTGCTTGATTGGCATTGTCGGCGAGGAAGGCACTTCCTTGCGCGTTCCGGTGAGTTATGGAAAGCAAAACGGCGGCGGGAGCCGGAACTCCGCGCCGCCGCGAGGCACAGCAGGAACCTAGTTTTCCGCAGTGGGGTTGGTGTTGGTGGAACCGTCCATATGCAGCCATTGGATGTTGGGGCGACGGCTGGAGGACACGTGGCCGTCGATGTAGCCATAGTTGAGCATGTCGCTGTGGGTGGGAATGGTTTGGTAGCGGCTGTCCGTTGTGGTGCCGAGGGGATAGCTGTTGCTTCTCCAATAGGAGTCCAGCCAGTAGGTGCCCTCGGCCAACAGGATCCGTTCCGACGGTTTGGGGATGGAGGACATGGCCTTGTTCTCGGTCCATTCGGTCTGCCAGTAAGCTACGGCGGTGGTGCGGGACGGGCAGATGAAGACGGGGTAATTCTTGCTTTCGCTCACGCCGGGGGCCTTGTGGCCGGTGTTGCCCACATAGGGGGAGAGGAGCCAGTAGTGGCTATTCCACCAGGTGTGGTCGGCGCCGGTAGGATCAACCAAGTAGCTGTAGGCCCGGACGCAGAGGGTGCCGTTGTAGTCGTCCGCGTACATGTGCATGCCCAGGGTCAACTGCTTCATGTTGTTGACGCAACTGATTTGCCGGGCCTTCTCCCGCGCCTTGCTCAGGGCGGGCAGAAGCATGGAGGCCAGGATGGCGATGATGGCGATCACCACGAGGAGTTCGATGAGGGTGAAGGGGTTGCGTTTGGCCGGAGAATGGGGGAACATGTCTCATTCCTTTCGGTTTTTTGAAAGTTGCCGGAATAACCCAACTTGTATATGTGACAAAAATAAACTAACCCGGCATGGCGGCTGAGTCAATAGACTCGTATGGCAAAAGGTTAGGTATATGGGCCAATACGCCATGTCAGCGGGTTGCGCCGGGCCAGGTGTAGTCGAGGCCGCAGCGGCGGGCGAAGGCTTCGACGACGTTCCGGCCGAGGAAGGCTACGGTCCGCTCGTCCAGGACCTTGGTGTGTGGGCCTTTCGCGTAGCGCTGGAGGGCCTCGTCGGAGTAGGGGGCGTAGAGCCGCTGGACGTATTCGACGGGGCCGGGGACCACGAAGGGGCGGAAGTCCCCGAGGCGGCCGAGGGCGGCGCGGGTTTTCTCGCGGATGAGGGCGCGGGCGCGGGCGGGCGGCAGGCAGGCGCAGTGATGGGGGCCGTAGCCGGTTTTGACCGGCGCGATCTCGATGTCGCCGAGCAGGGCCTGCATTTCCCGGCAGGCGGCGAGGTCGCCGCTGATCATGACCATGGGGAAGCCGTAGTCCCCGGCCTCCATGGCTTCGGTGCCGCTCTCGCCGACCCGGATGCCGTTGATTTCGACGAATTCGACCGACTTGTTGCCGGTGTGGGACAGCACACCGTCGGGGGTGCCGGCCATGGCGTGCTTGCCGACTTCGAGCAGGGCGTCGAAGCCGTCCCAGCCCTGGAGGGGCGGGGTGGCCGGATAGAAGGCGGGGACGAGGGTGGCCCGTTCGTCCAGCAGTTGGATGTCGATGGCGTTGTGGCCCTCGGCGATTTTGACCTCGGTGGCGCCGGCGTCGAAGGCTCCGGCCACGGCGGCGTTGACTTCGCCGGTCATCAACTGGCGTTGCCAGACATCCTGGGGGCTGCGGGGTTCGTGCTTGTCCCAGTCGATGATTCCACTCACGCCTTCCAGGTCGGTGACGATCAGTACGCGCATGGGGGTGTCTCCGGGTTACTCATCGCGCAGGGCGGGGACGAGCGGGGCGCGCAGGGCGCGGCGGGCGGCGAACCAGATCCAGAGCAGGCCGTTGGCGACGACGAGGAGCAGGACGACCGCCAGCTCGCCGAGCGCGGGATTGCCGCCGGGGGTGGCCAGCACCGGCAGCACGGCGGCCAGCCCGGCCAGGGTGCCGATGGCGAGGCCGCGCAGGAAGAGCCAGGCGTGTTCCGCGAAGAGCATGGCGGCCAGTTCGCGCCGCCGGAAGCCGACGGCGCGGAACAGGGCCAGCTCCGCCCGCCGGTCGAGGACATTGCGCACCAGCACCAGCCCCAGCCCC
>LVAZ01000531.1 GCA_001603055.1 Victivallales bacterium Lenti_02 | reverse complement strand
GGGCGGCGACGAGGGATTCGCGAATCTGGACAATCGGCAACGGAGGGGGCGCGGCAGGCATGCTGGCAAAGAATTCCCGGGCTGAAAGCAAACGAATCTGCGACCGGCGGAGAATGTATTCCCGCAGGAACCGCAATTCACCGTCTGCCCGATGGATTTGCGCTTGCGGAGCCAGATGGTAAACTCTTAGGCTTTGACGGTTCCCCTCCCCACAGCAAAGCGATCCCGCATGAAACGAGTCCGCCCCACCCGCCGTCAGCACCGCTACCGGCTGGCCATTCTCGAACTGCTCAACGCCGCCGACCGTCCGGTCAGCAGCGGGCGCATCGCGGAATCCCTGATCGATTCGGGATACGATGTGAGCGAACGCACCATCCGCGCCTATCTGCTGCAGATGGACGAGGACGGCCTGACCGAATGCATCGGCCGCAGCGGCCGGATCATCACCCCCGCCGGGCGGGAGGAAGTGGGGGCCGCGCGCATCCTCGAACGGGTCGGCTTCGTCAGCGCCCGCATCGACCGGCTGAGCTATCTGATGACCTTCGACCTGGGCCGGCAGGCGGGCACTGTGGTGTCCAATCTGGCTCTGGTTTCCCCCGGCGACCTGCGCGAGTGCCTGGACGACATCTGCCAGGTGTTCGCCTGCGGCTACGCGATGGGCACCCAGGTGGCCCTGCTCAGCCCCGGCGAGTCCATCGGCCAGACCGTCGTGCCGCCCGGCAAAATCGGGCTCTGCACAGTCTGCTCGGTCACTCTGAACGGGATTCTGCTCAAGCAGAGCGTGCCGGTGCGCTCCCCCTACAGCGGGCTGGTGGATTTGCACGAGGGGGAGGCCGTGCGCTTCGCCGAACTGATCAGCTACGAGGGCACCAGCCTCGATCCCCTGGCCCTGTTCATCCGGGGTGGCATGACCAACTACCTCGGTGCCATCCGCACCGGCACCGGGCGCATCGGCGCCGGCTTCCGCGAAATTCCGGCGGAAAGCCGCGACAAGGTCGCCAACCTCGCCGCCCAACTCGAACCTGTGGGCCTGGGCGCCTTCATGAGCATCGGCTGTCCCGGCCAGATGCTGCTGAACATGCCCGTGCGCGAAGGCTGCTGCGGCATGGTCCTCATCGGCGGCCTGAATCCGGTCTCCATCATGGTCGAGCGCGGGTTCCGCATCGAGCCGACCGCCCTGGCCGGACTCGTCGAGTTCAACCGCCTCCACCATTACCGCGATCTTCCCAGACGACTGGCGGACATGAGACTATTCTAGTTCAAGCAGGCAGGACGAAGCGATGCAGCTCTCGATCTTCACCGACGCCTGACGCGACCTGGCTTCCGGGACGGTTGAGACCGAATGGCTGAACGCGGCCGACAACTAGCCAGCCGGCAGCCGGGATCAGGCAAGATCGGCGAGCAGACTCTGCCGATCCGGTCCACCTGATCCTCCTTGAGTCCCGGCCAGTTGCGCAGCTCATGCTCCGGGGCGCATTCCTGCCCTGACCCCGGTCCTATTCCCGCACGCGCACCAGCTCGAAACGGTCCACGAATACGGCCCGGATGGCGGGATTGGCGGCAACCTGGTCCTTCTCGAACCGACCGGGGCCGATCCAGATGTACTGGTCCGCCTCGGGCTTCCAGGTCGCGACCTCGTACCACTGGTAGCCGTCGGCGACCTCGGCCACCGCAGGCTGAATCTGGCCGAAGCCGGTCTTGCGGACGGTGTCGTAGACGCCGGCCCAGAACGCCTCGCCCCCGGCCTGCCCGGTCTTCTCCACCCGGATGCGCATCCGCACCCGGTAGGATTCGCCGGGTTCGAAAAGGCCCGGATCAATCCGCCACTGGGTACACCATTCGTAATGGTTGTTGAAGAGCTTGAGGGCGGTCCCGTCCTCGGCCTGCGGATCGGCCACGTAGTCCCCCCATTCGCCGCGCCGCCCGATGCCCAGCCGGAAATCCTCGATCGCGATCCGGTCGGCCCGGTGCGCCGCCGGCACCTGCACCTCGGGCAACCCCTCCGCAGGCGCGGCCGCCGCGAGCTGCCAGACCGCCGAAAACGTCCCGGAACCGGGCACCTCGGCGGGCGAGAGAACCGCCAGCACTACCACCCGTCCATGGCGGGCGTCGCAGAGCACCTGGACCCGGTCGAGGGGCATCTCGGGCAACCGCACCCGGACCGCCCGCCGGGTAGCCGGGGAGGCCAAAGTCAGGTCCTGTCCCGGAACCGCCGACGGCACATTCGCCAAGCGGGCGGTCTCGTCCTCGCCCACCACCACCGTCTGCCATTCCGCCATCCCCGGACGGACGCACACAGCGGAGGCATTGCCCAGATCGAAGGCGGCACGCAGCACGGGTGACAGGGTCTGCGTCTCGGTGCGGAGGTTGGTGAAATCATGGGCCACGGCCAGTCCGGCCGCCGTCACTTCCGCCTTGCCGGTGTGCCGCCACTGGCGCCGCCAGGCATGGCTGGCCTCGATCCGGCTCTCCGCCAAGCTCTTGACCGCGTAGCCGAGAGTGCCCGGCTGGGTATAGTCGCGCAGACCCTGGACAGCATCCGCGCCAAAGCGGGGTTCGAGCAGATTGGGGCCGTCGCCCTGGACTAGCCGACAGATGCGGCCGCCGAGTTCGGCCACGGCATTGGCCTGGTAGCCGCCGCCGGCGAATGGCACGGTGGCGAAGCCCTCGGTCTGGGAGCGGAGCTTGGTCAGGAAATTCTCGTGCGTCTCCCCGTTCTCGCTGATCCGGATGTCCTTCGCCTCCCGGAAGCGAGCGAGGAACTCGCGGGCCAGGGCCGCATACTCGGGGTCGGCGGTGGCCGGCGCGAAACGCGCGCCGTCGAACTCGTAGGCAACCGACGGCGCTCCCTTGAGCTGGAGCAGGGAATAATAGACGGGCAGCGCCCCCATCCGCACGTTGCAGGAAATCGCCGGATCGTCGGCCACCAGCGCCTCCGCCTGCCGCCACAGTTCGAGGGAGCGGGCGAAAAAGCCTTCGGGGTAATATTTGGCCTGCGGGCCAGTCCAGATGTTCAGCATGATCTCGGGGTCGGCCACGAAGGTCTGAAGTTCGGCCCAGTACTGGCGGACCAGCGGCGCGGCCTGACCGTAGTAGCCGGGGAAGAAATCGTCGTAGAGCGCCTCGACATCCTGGTCGGGGTTCCAGAGCAGCTTGGCGAGCACCCAGGCGCGCAGCTCGGCGAATTCGGCGTGCCTCCCCTGATAGGCCCCCTGCTCGAACAGCCCCACCACCCGGTTGTCGCGGAAAAACTGCACGTTCCCCTGGAGGCAGGCGAAGTTGGGATGGGGGCCGAGGTAGTGGGCGAAATTGGTGGTGTAGTCCCAGATGTAGAGCTTGTCGGTGACCGCGCTCCAAGCCTTGATCTCCTCGACGAACCGGGTGTTCTGGGGGTGGGGGCTACGATCCAGCGGCAGGGAGAAATCGCATTCGATGGTGCAGAGCCGGGGCACCACGTTGTGCCGGGGCCGGATCGTCTTCGGCGGGGTCCGCGTGTACTGGTAGGCCAGCGTCTCGATCCAGGCGTCGGGAAATTCCTTCTCGACCTCGGCGGCCACCTGGTTCACGAAATGGATCATCGAGGCGGCGGGCGTGCCTTCCCGCTCGTCGAGGGCCTTGCACTCCGCGCAGGTGCAGAACCCGTACCAGTCGTTCTGGCTGAGACTGTAGAGCTTCGCCGTCGGATCGCGGCGGATATGTTCGAGCAGACGCTCGGTGCAGATGCGCCGCACCTCGGGGTTGCTCAGGCAGAGCTGGGCATGGTCCGCCACCCGCTTGCCGTTGATTTCGCTGAAATACTCGGGATGATCGGCGAAAAACTCGTCGGGCGGCATCAGCCGGTAGAAGGTGTGGACGAACAGCCCGGCACCGAAGCGGATTTTGCCGCCGTGCTTCTCGGTCACCCGCATCTGGTTGCCGTTGGCCCGCGAACGGGCCGCGAAATCGCCCTGGAACATGTCGAACCAGAAGGTTTCGCGCATGACGAAGGCGGGAATCTGGGTGTCGTCGAGAGCGGCCGGCACCGTCAGGGTTTCGCGTTTGGGAACCACCGAGTGGAAGGAGGCGTACCAGCGGCAGCCGCCGTAGCGTTCGAGCAGCTCGTAGACCCCGTAGAGGGTGCCGCGCACACCGCTGCCCGCGATCACCAGATGCGGGGGGCAGGACTTGATCCGGAAACCATCGTCACCCAGCTTGCCCAGATCGACCTCCCCC
>LVAZ01000069.1:2669-6317 GCA_001603055.1 Victivallales bacterium Lenti_02 | reverse complement strand
GCAAAAACACTCAATGTAGGCCATGTGGAGGAGTCTGACCTTCTCATACCATCTACGATATTTCGCCCTCTACGAGGGCTCGAATACCAAGACCAAACTCAGGCCCGTGCCTTTGGCGAGGGCTCGAATGCCAAGACCGGGTCTCACAACCAAAGGGGTTGCATCCCGTTTGGTTGGCCGAGGGGCCGGGCGAGGGCAAGCCTCGCCCCTACGGGCTACGTGTGCTGCCGCCCTCCTTGGACCCCGACCGTCGGCAAGCCGGCGGAACGTCCCGACTGGCAATCCGGCGGGGTGGCGCTATGGTATGGGCAGTTAGGGAGCACTATCCGGTCAGTGCAAACTCTGGCATGGTTGATTCCCGAGTCTGTCGGTTTCAGTCCAAAACTACTTGTTTCATTTCATTTTATATTCCTAGACCGGCCCCTCGCTTGCGATGGGTAGGCGTATTGTTGCACGGAACATTTCATCATGTCCTTCCGCGATCTTGGCCTTCGGGCCGAACTCCTGCGTGCCGTCGAGACGCAGGGCTACACCGTTCCCACTCCTGTCCAGTGCGAAGCCATCCCCGCCGTTCTTTCGGGCGCGGATGTGCTCGCCGGCGCCCAGACCGGCACCGGCAAGACGGCGGCTTTCGCCCTGCCCATCCTCCAGCGGCTGGCCGAACGCGGCGGCAACTCCCGTTCGCCCCGCGTGCTCGTCCTTGCCCCGACCCGCGAGCTGGCCTCCCAGATCGGCGACAGCTTCGCCGTCTACGGCCAGTACCTGCCGCAGCGCACCACGGTCGTCTTCGGCGGCGTCGGCATCCAGCCCCAGATCGACCAGTTGCGGCGCGGCA
Organism: Victivallales bacterium Lenti_02; assembly: GCA_001603055.1. Lineage (GTDB taxonomy): Bacteria > Verrucomicrobiota > Lentisphaeria > Oligosphaerales > Lenti-02 > Lenti-02. The sequence continues at coordinate 5,482 of LVAZ01000069.1, read as the reverse complement.
CCGATGTGCTGGTGGCCACGCCCGGCCGTCTGCTCGACCATGCGGGCCGCAAGACCCTTGATCTCGGCCAGGTCGAAATCCTGGTGCTGGACGAGGCCGACCGCATGCTCGACATGGGCTTCATCCCCGACATCCGGCGCGTCCTCCGCCTGCTGCCCGGCAAGCGGCAGAATCTCTTCTTCTCCGCCACCTTTCCCGATTCGGTGCAGGAGTTGGCGGACGACATTCTGCGCCAGCCGACGCGCATCCAGGTGGCCCCGCGCAACGCGGCGGCGGACAGCGTGAACCAGATCGTCCACCATGTGCCCGCCCAGCAGAAGCGGGCCTTGCTGAGCCATCTCATCCAGACCGAGGGCTGGAGCCAGGTGCTGGTCTTCACCCGCACCAAGCACGGCGCGAACCGTCTGGCCAAGCAACTGGTCAGCGACGGCATCGAGGCCGAGGCCATCCACGGCAACAAGAGCCAGTCCGCCCGCACCCGCGCCCTCTCGGGCTTCAAAATGGGTCGCGTGCGCGCCCTCATCGCCACCGACATCGCCTCCCGCGGGATCGACATCGACCAGTTGCCCTACGTGGTGAACTTCGATCTGCCCAACGTGCCCGAGGACTATGTCCACCGCATCGGCCGTACCGGCCGGGCGGGGGTCGAGGGCACGGCCCGCTCGCTGGTCAGCGCCGAGGAACGCGTGTACCTGCGGGACATCGAGCGCCTGCTGCGCCGGTCCATCCCGGTCCAGGAAGTCAGCTTCCCCAGCCGGCCCGTGACCGCCGAACCCGCTCCGGCCCCGAGCCATCGCCCCCAGCGGGGCGAGAATTCCCGTCCGGCCCGGCCCGCGTCCTCCCAGCCGCGCGGCAACAACCCGAGCGCCCGTCCGGCGGCGACGCCGCAGCGGGACACCCGTCCGGCGGCACCGCAGCGGAGCGAGTCCCAGCCGGCCCAGCCGGCCCGTCCGGCCCGCCGCCGCAGTTGGGGGCCCCGGCGTCCCGCCCAGTCCCGGGCCTAGTCCGTCCGTCCGTCCGTTTCGCCCCCGCCCGCGCGGGGGCGATGAAGACGGCGGGCTGAAGCCCGGACTACAAACGGGAAGCGGGCTGAAGCCCGGACTACAAACGGGAACGAACGGGGAGCGGGCTGAAGCCCGGACTACAAACGGGAAGTCGCCCCCGTGTGTGGGGGGGCGATTGGGCGGAAGCGGGAGGACGGATTATAGTTTGGCGGTATGAGCACCCCGACCGTCACTCTCGTCAGCGAATCCGACCGGGAAACCGAAGCCATCGGCCAGCGTCTGGCCGGGCAGTTGCGACCGGGCATGTTGGTGGCCCTGGCAGGGGATTTGGGCGCGGGGAAGACCGTGCTGTCGCGCGGCATCGCGCGCGGTCTCGGCATCGAGGAGCCCGTCACCAGCCCCACCTTCACCGTGGTCCAGGAATACACCTGTCCCGGTGGCCTGCGGCTCTATCATCTGGACATGTACCGGATCGACGACGAGACGGCGGCTCTGGCTTTCGGCATCGAGGAGTTCCTCTATGCGCCGGACGGGGTGACCGTGGTCGAGTGGCCCGAGCGCATTGCCGGCCTGCTCGGCGAGGACAGCGTCACCGCCAGCGTCCGGCTCGAACATCTTGCCGAGGGCCAGCGCCGGCTGGTTCTGCCCCGCTGGCTGCTGCCGGACGCGGAGGAAACCGCCCCATGATCCATGCCGCCCTCGACACCTCCCTCGCCGCCGCCTTCGCCATCGCCGAGGACGGACGCCTGCTCGCGCAGGCGAATCTGGACACGCGCGGGCGGGACAGCGACCGGTTGCTCGTTCCCTGGCTGCTGGACACCGTGGCCGGGCTGGGTCTGACTCTGGCCGACATCGGACAGTGGAGCGCGGGCACCGGCCCCGGCAGCTTTTCCGGCATCCGGGCCGGCATCGCCTGGGTGATGGGGGTCCGCACCGCGACCGGCGCGTTGGTCCGGGGCGTCCCCAGCAGCTTGGCTCTGGCCCGCTCGCTCGCGGCAGAACCCGGCGAACGCATCGCCGTTCTCCACGACGCCCGGCGCGGCCAACTGATTCTGTCCCCCTGTCTGGTCGGCGAGCACGGTCCGGCCGCCGCCGGCGAGGCGGGCGTGGTTTCGGCCGACGAACTGGACCCGATGGCTTTCGCCCATTTCGTCACCGCCCAGGAGGCAGTGGTCGAACTCGCGGGCGGCAGGCTGGGCGACCGCCTGCGCTGCCTGCCCAACCTCGAGGCGCGGCATTTGCTGGAGATGCCCGGCATTCCCTGGCCGTCCACCCCCGCCGAGACCGTCGCCAGCCTGGACCCGGTCTACGTGCGCCCCGCCGTCTTCGTCCAGCCCCGGCCCGTGCCCCCCCGGTAATCCGGAACTCACCTGGGCAGGCACAAGGTTCGCGCAAGCTGAACGCTCTGTTTTCCGGCTGGTCGGCAGACCATGTCTTGTTCGCGCCGAAGACCATACCAACCCCCCGTGTGGAGCGGCGCGTCCTCGCGACCACCCGTCCCGCGCCATGCCCACCTTGGCGGGTTGGCCGGGGCGTTACCGGCGCTGCGCGCCGTGGCCACGAGGACGTGGCCGCTCCACACGCTTGATTTGCATGGCGGCGAGAAAGGCGTCTTGCTGCGTTTTCCGGTGAGTTCCGGTAGTCCGGCGGCGGGTCTACCGGGGCGCGAGGACGAGGTAGTCCAGATTCATGCCCCCGCCGAAGCCGGTCAGGGTGAGGGTATGGTCTCCCGCTGACAGATCGAGGAGCAATTCCCCGCCGTCCGCGCCGGCGATGGCGTAGTGTTTCCACTGGGTGGGATCGGCGCCG
>LVAZ01000069.1:0-2658 GCA_001603055.1 Victivallales bacterium Lenti_02 | reverse complement strand
CACCGCGACGGTCCAGCTCAGGCTGTGGCCGATTTCCGACCAACTGCCCAGGCCGGTGCCGTTCGAGAGGAAGGCGCGATGGGTGTAGGGCTTGGCCGCGCCCCGTTCCTGGCCGGTCAGGGTCTCCGCTTCCTGGAAGACGCGGCCGGGCACCGTGGCGGCTTCCTCCGGTAACTCGAGGACGGGGACGGTTCCGGCCGGCATGTCCGGCACGAATTCGATCCGTTCCAGCTTCACGCCCGCGTCCCAGGTCATGGCGGCGGTGTTTTCGGTGAGCCAGAGCAGGTCGCTTTGCAGACGGCGTGCGGCCCCGTCGAGGGTTTGCCTGCCAATCCCCGGCCAGGGGGTATCGAGGGTGCCGGAACCACTCGCTTCCAGATGGACCCGGTAGCGGCCCCGCGCGGCGGGCGGTTTGGTGGCGAAGACGTAGCGGTCCTGCCCGGAGAGGACCGCCTGCGCCGTGCCGCGCAGGTCGCCGCTGACCAGCTCGACGCTCTGCTCGGGCGCGGGCTTCGGTCCGGCGTAGATTTCGCTCCACTCGCGCGCGGGCAGCTCGATCCCCCCGTTCGGCAGAACCTCGGGCCGGACGGGGTCTTTTCCGCCCCGCTCGAGGAACATCGAGTTCGGGGCGTGATGGGGACGGAGTCGCAGGGGAGCGGTGTCGAGGGGATCACGGCCCACCAGGGTACGACCTTCGGCAAAGAGGACCGAGGCGGTGGCGGGCGTCGCCGCCCGGAGCCACTCCGTTTCGCCCTGGCGGCAGACGGTTCCCCGGACCATGCACAGCCGGGTCAGTCTTCCGGCGACCATGCCGATGGCCAGGAGCTGCGCGTCGGAGGCCCAGTCGCCGTGGCGGATGCCGGTTCCGCCCGGCGGGGGCAGCAGCACCAGCCATTCCTCGTTGCCGAGGGAACCGCGCAGGACCATGGCGCCGCCGGTGGTTTCGAGGGCGAAGGCGGGCGGTTCGCCGCCGTCGGGAACGGGGGCCAGCACGGCGACGATCCGCTGCCGGGCGGCGGGTTCCAGCGTGGCGGCGGTGATGTGGTACTGCGGCTGGAGCCGCACCTTGCCCGCGATGGGCTGCGGGTCGAACTGGTCGGTCATGGTCAAGTCCAATTTCCCGGGCCAGAGCAGGGCCGTGTGCAGGAAAGCCCCGTCGCGCTTCGTCTCGATGGTCTGTTTGGCCGGGTCGAGGGTCGGTTCGCTCTCCGTGTGCAACAACCATTGGAAGGTGGAGGGCTGCGGAGCTTCGAGTTCGTCCACCACGACGAACAGGCCCGGACGGACGAAGAGAATCTGCCGTTCCCAGCTTTCCAGCGCGCCCTTGTAGCCCGCCGCCGCCTCGCCGGCGACGAAGTCGAATCCCGCGCCATGCACGAAGCCGGTGAGCCTGCCGGTCGAGGTGATGTCGTTGATAGCCTGGCCCTTGCCATCGACCAGGACGGCGTTGTGGGACTTGGTCTGCTTGGTGTAGCCGTAGTGGTGGGCGCTGCCGTAGCTCTCGTAGTAGCCGGCGTCGATGGCCAGGCTGCGCCCGTGGGCGAAGAGCACGAAGCTGTTCTGGTCGGCATGGGAATGGCTGTAGGAACCGTGGGGGCTGGATTTGAAGCCCAGCATGACCCCGCCGGGGTCGGCCAGGTCGGAATGGAGGAAAGCCCAGCCCACGTCGGCGAAGGCGCGGGCCTGGGCGAGATCGGCCGGGGGTTTGGGGGGTACGTCGCGGTGGCGCAGGAGGTCCTGCCAGGTGGGGGCGGGCTGATTGCCCGGCATGGTCTCGGCATACCAGCGGAAATAGGGATTGCCGTAGATCGAGGCGAAGGTGCCCAGCAGACGCGCGTCGCCCGCGCCGGGGCGGCTCGGATGGCCGTCGCCGAACCACGAGGTGGTGGCGAAGGGCGGCAGGCAGTAGAACCGCCACCAGGGCTGGTTCCGGTACCAGGGCTTGGCGAACAGGTCGATGCCCAGGGCGGAGCGGATGGCCTCCCAGCGGTCGAGATGCCCCTCGACCGACCACAGCCCGTAGTTCACGCCTTCGCTCCAGCCGCCGTCGTCGCCGCCCCAGGGCGGGAACATGGCGCAGTAGAAGGGCACCACGTACGCGAAAATCTCGTCGATCTCCGGCACGTCCCCGAGCAGGGCGAGGGAGGTGGTGGTGAGCATGCCGAGAATGGTGATGCCGTGGGAGTTGCGCGGATAGTAGCGGAGGGTGCGGCAGTCGTAGCCGCGCTGGGTGCCGTAGGTGGTGTGGATGCGGCCCATGAGGCTGTCGGTGATCGTTGTCCGCTCCGCAGGCGTGAGGTCGTGGTAGAGCCAGTCGTAGGCGAGGGACATGTCGAGCATGATCGAGCGCCCGACCTGGTCCAGCCACTGGAAGCAGGTGGGGCCCTCGGGGTCCCAGGCGGCCTGTTCGAGCATGAACTGCTTCGCCTTGTCGAGGAACCGCTGGTCGCGGGTCATGAGATAGGCGAAGGCGCACTGCACATAGACCCGCTGCATGGCCTGGCTGGGCTGGTAGACGCCCCGGTACACCTCGCCCCAGGGGTCGAAATCCCAGAAATCGACCGGCTCGGGCTGAACCGGCGCGTCCAGCAGTTTCTCGGTCGCCGCGAGATAGGCGGGCCAGCGCGGGTCCGCCAGCACCCGCGCCCGGTCCTGTTC
>LVAZ01000530.1 GCA_001603055.1 Victivallales bacterium Lenti_02 | reverse complement strand
CCCGAGGCTTCCGACACGACAAGGTGCAGATCGCTCGCGACGGCGTTGCCGGCGCACAGTGCAGGCTGTATCTTTCCCACGGCGGGCTCCGCTGGTTCCGGTTAGTTCTTGGTCGAACACGACCGTACCACGGAACCCGCCGCTTTTCATCTACCCCCGCCCGCCGTAGGGCGTCCTACTTGCGCCAGATAGTGAGGTCTGAAACAGAGGTGCCGCCCGGCGGCGGCAAGCCCCCCCCGGACACAGTTTGCCCCGCCCGGACCGGCAAAATCATCCAGCTTTGCCGTTTTTCCGCATGGCCCCGGCCTCCCGGCCCCCAAAAATACGGACGGTTGCTGACAAGACGCGGAATTCGGGGTATACTGTTGGCAGTGGTCCCAAGAATTCGCTGGGAGAACCCATGCATAGCTATAGCGGCCAGCCAGTCCGGTCGTAGGGGCTCGGCTTCAGAACCACGCTCCCCGTTGGCTGCGGGCCATTGGTGAAGTGCGGAGTTTTGGAACTTGTAGGATCAACCTTGGCGGGACAAGAAACGCCCGCTCGCGCCGGGGACATACTTGTCGATGTCCATCAACATGACTTCCCATAGAACCCCTGCCCCCTGCAACTTCATTTTCTCAATAGCGTCCTTGTCAGTAGAGCCGCACGGCTGTACGTTGGACGGTCCAGTCCCTCCGGGCGAGTAGTCCGGGTACCCTCCATTGGACCAATAGAAGCACAACTCGAGCACCAGAGCGACTGACGTAAGGAGGTTTGCCACAGAAGTATCACAGTCAACGGGATCGCCGCAACGGCACTTATGCAGCTCCATGCATATGTTCCTGACAAACTCGAGGAACGTATGGACGGACGGAAACCGGGGCAGGTTCTTCAGTTCCCAATTGGTCCCTCGGTCTGCCTTGGATGTTTTGATGGCCAGAGCGTTACCTACCCAAAAAGCGGCACAGGCATTTGCCACAACCACCGTCTGATATGCTTCTTTAGGCACATCGACTCTGGGGTCGGTGATGATCGAAATCGGGTTGTTTGTAACGCACCCTAGAACTACAGCTGAAGCGTGCTTGAAGACCGATGGCCCAGCACCAGAGACCTTGGTGTAAATTCCGAGATATTCCGCACAGTCTACGGCCGCATGCCAGAGATTCTCGGGAACTATCCTGAGACAAAACGGTTGAAAGTCCTCCTCGTGAGCTCTCAACCAAGAGAGATAGGCGGCATTAATGTTGTCATAGTCATCACTGACATTCTTTCCAGTCATAGTCCTGCGATGGACACTCGCAACCCTCGTATGGCGTTTAGTCATCCAAACCCTCTACCTTTCGTGTTCCTCATTGTCTGCCAAATGCCAAAGCCTATACAAAAAAACCTCCCCAATATGGGAAGACCATAGCAAGTTGGGAAGCTGTGCCAAATGACCAACCGGTCACCAAGGCCAGCGAACAGTAACTAGATATACTGTGAGAAACTGCCGATCTCTGACTCGACATCATTTCCGAGAACAGGTAGAAAGGCTTCGTGGTTGGGCACTCTCGGAAGTCCGTAGTCTACTGTCGGATCTATCAAAAGCAGCCCTACCTCACCCCGTTTAACGGCCTTGCCTCTGTACATCGGATCGTCGAGGTTGATGGTATGCTTGTTACCGTCGTGTTCGAAAGTCACCTTATTCATCCTTCTCAGCCTTTCGAAAAGGGCTCTGATGAGATGCTCGCCCGGCCATCAGTTTCGTGGGCTCCAGACGGCTATCGCAGTTTCTCAAAATTGAGAAGATGCGAGTTTTCTTCAATATGAGAAGTCTCCGAAGTCTCCGGAGAACGGATATGACGGATTTGGTTTCATATCCAACGGTCACCCCAAGCCTTGGACAAGCAGGCCATGCCTCTACTGCCGGAACATCACCACAACCAACTACGAGGCCCACAATAGAAAACGGCACCGAGTCGGTGCCACTGGCCCACTGTGATCTTAGCATTTTCCTTGCCAACATGGCGGGAATCCTAGAAAAACGAACATTCCCATGCCGTATGCACAGGCACCAAACTAGACTGGGCGGATTGCGAAAGCGGGGAAACGTCCTTTTCTCCCTGCGGGGAAGGGGGTTGGACATGTGAATATCCATCCTTGGGATAGGAATCTACGCTATGTCGTTTCGGATGTCAAGGCTCCTGGCCTAGTTTTTTCACCGACATCTACGTAGGCATGGCGAAAAATCCTACACTTTGGTCGCCCTCACAGGGCTTTCAAACCACTCATCAAGGCCCCCAGGGGGCGTGCCAGATGCCGGGGATGCGCTGGTGAGGCCTCGACAGCCGTTGGGCAGATCGCACATTCGGAGATGCTCAGATGCTCCGTAGTGGCCTCGTATGAGGCTGGAGCCCTGTTCTCGGTCTTGGACATTGGCGGCGTGGGAACTCTGGAGTATACTGTTGGCAGTGGTCCCAAGAATTCGCTGGGAGAAACGACCATGAAGACGATCGCCATCTTGCTGCTGGCCGGACTGTTCGGTTCGGGGGTCCGCGCCCAGGATACTGCGCTCGAAACCGCGAAGGCGGAGTACACCCGCCGACGCGAGGCGCTGACGGCGGCGCGGGACGAGGCCGTGGGCGCGGCGCTGGCGGTGTACCGGCGGGAGCTGGGGA
>LVAZ01000529.1 GCA_001603055.1 Victivallales bacterium Lenti_02 | reverse complement strand
CAAAACCGCCGAACTGGCCCCCCTCCCCGCCGCCGCCCTCGACCCGGACGGGCGCGTCCTCGTCGCCTTCAACAGCTACACCGCCGCCGGCGGCGGCGGGCGCTTCCCCGAACTGGCCAAAATCCTCGAAGAACCCCCCAGCCAGCTCCGCGGCACCGGCATCAGCACCCGCGACGCCCTCCGCGACCACCTCGCCCGCAATCCCAACCTGGAACTAGCCCCCCAGGCCTGGCTGCAACCGCAGAAAAACTGACGGCAGGCGGCCGGGGTCTGTCCTGTCACGGCAAATCGGGGTACAGTATTCGTATGCACTCGGGGCAGATTCCGTGGGTGAAATCGGCCTCGGGATGCTTGGCCAGATAATGCTCGACGGGATGCCACACGCCCTTGGCGTCGCGGATGGCCTTGCAGTTCGAGCATATGGGAACCAGCCCCCGCAGGGCCTGGATTTCCATCAGATAGTCGGTAAGTCGCTGGTTCTTGCTGCCCAGGACTTGGTTCATGTAGATCAGTTCGAGCTGGGACTCGATCATGTTCCGGTATTTCAGCATCAACTGCCGGATCAGCGCGGAATACTCGTTGCGTCGGCTGTCGAGCAGGCAGATGGTGCCAAAGGGTTTTCCATTCGGCAGGCAGATGGGGAATCCCAAGTAGGAAACCATGCCGTTCGCGATGTCCGGGTTGTCTTTCCAAGTCTCGTCGGCCCGCGCATCGGGAACCAGAAGCTCGCTCCTGGTCCTGATCACCGTTTCACAGTACAGTCCCGAATCCTCAGCAATTTCCCGGTCGCCCGGATGGTAGGGGTTCCCGTCGCTGTGGCTGGAGACGAAAACCTCGAGGTAAGGCTCGGCCAGTTTCATGATCAGCGCGGCGGGAACGTGGCATATCTGGCTGAGAATGTTGGCGATTTCCTGCCAGTTCTGCAGCACGTTATCGGGCACGTCAATCTCGATGTCCGGAGTCATCGGCAAACCTGAAAAGTGGCTATATCAGTCGCCTTTACCTATATCCCGGCAAAGCATGACTGCAAGCTGGCCGGAGCCAGGGGCTCAGCGCCAGCCGGGGCCGCAGACGAGGAGCCAGTCCTGGCCCTCGGGACAGGACAGGTCCGGCTGCGTCCGGACCGCGCCGGTGCGCGGGTCCACCCGGCGGACGGGGTGGGGAAAGTCGCCGTCCCCGCAGGCGACGGTGCCGCCGCAGGGGGTGTAGACGACCAGGGTGCCGTCCGCCGCCCGCGCCGCCGCGACAAAGGTCTGCGGGTCGTCGGAGGTCTGGCGCACGGCCCGGGGGGCGGGGACGAGGGTGGTCCAGGGGAGGCGTTCCAGAATGCCGCGCAGCACGGTCATCGAGGCGATGCCGGGGGTTTCCAGCCCTTCGGTCCAGGGGGGGACCGCGCCGTTGTGCCAGTTGCCGTGGCCCTCGCTCGGGCCGGTGGCGAAATTCCAGTTCCAGATCGAGTCGTGGCCGTAGGTGAGTCCGGCGGCGGGGCTGAGGAGCAGGCTCCAGTAGGCGGCGCGGCGGACGTGGTAGTCGGTGAAGACCGTGTGGTGATGGTAGCCGATGGCGATCTCGTAGTTGGGCTCGAGGTTGACCACCGGCAGGCGGGGCTCGCGGTCCCAGCAGGTGGCGGGAGGGCCGGCCGTGAGCCAGCGCAGGTCCTTCTCGCCGTCGCCGTGGCCGGACTGGTAGCCGATGAAGTCGTACCAGTCCTCGTTGCGGAACTCCTCGCCCACCCAGTTGGTGCCGCAGGGATGGAGCGTCGCCAGGCGGTCGTGCCCGGTGGCGAAGACGGCCTGGCCGATCCGCCGCCAGCGGTCCACCCCCATCAATTGGTAGTTGCCGTCGCCGCCGAGCAGCCAGGCGACCTGATAGGCGTCGTAGCGGGCGACGATGTAGGAGGCCAGGCGGATGGCGTCCGCCTCCGGCAGCTTGCGTCCGATATCGGTTTCCAGCAAGGCCCAGAGGGCCACCGGCGCGCCGAGCAGGCCGTGCTCGTTGATCCGGGCGACCCGGCGGTCGAGGCGCTGGAAGAAGGCCGGGTTGATGCGGATCGGGGGTTCCTCGGTGCAGGCGGAATCGCCGAATTCGTCCGCCACATCGCCGCGCCAGTGGCAGCAGACGAACTGGACCACCGTGAAGCGCTGGGCGGCGCGCAGCGCGAGGAAACGCTCCCAGTTCGCGTCGTCGCCCCGGATGACCCCGTTCCAGGCGGTGTCGCCCAGCCAGAAGAAGGGGGTGCCGTCAGCATGTTCGAGGAAGGCGCGGCTGGCGGCGACCCGGAGGGGACCGTGGCGGTACAACGGATTGTCGCCCTGATAGGGCACGCATTCCACCGTGCCCGCCGCGCAGAGCCCCGCATCCGCGCCCTGGCTGCGCCAGCTCCACAGGCCCACCTCGTCGGGACTGAAACGCACCCGCCAGGTCCGCCCGCCGTCCCAGAATCCGCGCACCGCGATCTCCCGGCCAGAGGGGGCGGCGAAGGTGGCGAGCAACTCGCCATCCCAGAGGGGATTGGGCAGTTCGGCCTGGGCGGTCAACGCGAATTCATGGACGCCATAGCGGTGGACGGTGGGCATGGGCGGCTTTCCGGTTCAGGGCTTCTCGTTTTTGCGGAACCATTCGAGCATGTACTGGAGGCGCTTGCCGGGGGTTTCGCTGCGGCTGCGGTCCTTGGGGTCGGTGCCGTCGTGTTCGAGGCTCCAGCCGTCCCATTCGCGGTAGGCGTGGTAGGACCAGTCCCAGCCGTACTCCTCGAAGATTTCGATGCAGTCGCGCAGGTAGTGGAGGGCGCTGTCGCCGGGGGCCCAGCGGATGGCGCTGAACTCGCCGACGTAGATGTGGACATTGTAGGCGAGCTGGAATTCGCGGACCGGGGCGAGATGGCGCCGCAGGGCCTCCTTGTCCGTCTGCGCCCCGCCGATGGTGCCGGGGTACTCGATCCCCACAGGGCTGCCGTGGACGCCCTGGTGGGTGAACTGGCCGGGCCAGTACATGTGGACCTGGTAGACCACGCGGGGGATGTCCACCGGCTCGACGTACTTGAAGCCATCGGCGCTGTCCCAGTGATCCACCTCGAAGATGATGGGGGTGTCGGGATCGATGGCGCGGATGGCCCTGGCGGCGAGCACCTGGGCCTGCCAGTAGTCGGTGCCGCCCTCGCCCGGCGGCAGATTCTGCACCGGCTCGTTCACCAGGTCGTAGCCCCAGACGTTGGGATGGCCCTTGAAGCGGCGGGCGATCTTCTCCCAGCAGGCGACGAAGGCGTCGAGGTATTTCTTCTCATGGATGAGGACGAGGTCCCGGTTCGGCATCCGGCCGCCCGGCGGCGAGTGCAGATCGATGACCAGCATGATGCCGTAGCGTCGGCAGGCCTCGAGGGCCTGTTCGAGTTCGTCCAGCTTGCCGTCGAGCCACTCGTTGTACTTGTCGATGTTGTAGTCCTGGTCGTGCTTGTAGTCGGCGCCCCAGCGGGTGGTCATCTGCCAGCGGATCAGGTTCGCGTTCCAGTCCTGGCCGAGGACGCGCAGGTCCTCGTCGCGGAACGTGTTGGGCGACATGCAGCCGCGCAGGCGCGGCAGCGAGTGGCCGCGGAAGGCGGGCGGGGCGTTCGGATCGGGCGCGGGGCGCACCGGCAGGCGGCGCAGCACGGTGATTTCGAGATCGTCGAAGTAGACGGTCCCGGTGCAGTCCTGCAAGCCGAGCTGGAGCACGGCCCGCTCCACGTCGCCGGGGACGGTGGCCGTGAAGCTCAGGGCCTTCCAGTCGAAGGTGCCGTGGACATCGCTCTCATTGACCCAGATCGGCCCGGTGGTGGGGGAAACGGCATGGAACATGTACTTGACGCCAAGATAGTTGCGCTCCGGCTTCGAGACGTTTTCCGCCTTCGCCTGGCAGCGGAAGAAAAGCTGGCAGTTGGCGAAGCGCTTCACATCGATGGGCAAGGTGATCATGGTCCCCTCGCCCGCCACCTTTTCGGGCACCTCGACCTTGAGGCACATGCCCCGGCCCGGCACCTCGACCCAGGTGGCGCAGGGCAACGCGGACCAGCCCGCGCGGGACTCCGCCGTCGAGAAATCGGTCCGGAACACCACTTCGCCGACTATCACAGGATCGTTCGGCATCGCTCCACCCTCCTGCGCGAAGGTCATGGCGGCACACAGCGCGACCGAACCGGCCGCCAGACGAACCAGCAAGCGTTTCATGGTACTCTCCTGGATAGGGAACGCATTTCCCCGAAAGTAAATCACCCCCGCCTTTCGTCAAGCCGCGGGCGAGCAGCGAATGGCAGTCCCGGTTCAGTTTTCGGCGGGGGCGGGGAGGATGCGGAAATCGTCGAACCAGAACTGGTCGCCGTGTTTGCCGTTCCGGTGGGTGTAGAAGCGGAACATTTTGAGTAGCTTGACCTCGGGGAAGTCCTCGCGGATCAGGCGGGCATCGAGGGAAATCTCGTGCCATTCGCCATCGTCAACCAGGGTGTAGCGGGCCAGGTCGGGGGCGGAGCCGACGGCGCGGGCGGGGGTGCCGCCGAGGCAGACGCGGCGTTCGGGAGCGCCCGCCCCCTGGAAGGCGTAGAGCCACAGCCCCACCGGCACGCCGGGGGGAATGCGGTAGGCCAGCCGGATTTCCGGGAAGCGGTCCACATCCCACCAGCGGGGGCGGATGTCGCAGGACAGCCAGGCGTCGTTCCGGTCCTTGGCCTCCTCCGTGGCGAACACCCGCATGGAATGCCGTCCCGAAGAGGCGGTGGTGGCGTCCAGGCGGCTATCCGTGCGCTGCTGGCGGGAGAAGTTCCAGTAGTAATGCCAGGATTCGAGGTTTTCGGGCTCGAAATCGGTGTGGACCACGATGTCCTTGGCGGTCTCCATGGTTTCCACGCGGAGCCCGTCCGGAACAGTCGGCCCGGTCGCCATGCCTCGTTCGTAGGCCCCGAGATCGGGGGCGGTGCCCGTGTGGGGCGGAAAAATGGGGGCGAAGGCCTCCCAGGCGATTTCCCGGTCCACCTCCAGGGTGTGGGCCTCGATATCGGCCCGCAGCACGCGGACGGTCGCGCCGCCGACCACGATGTCATCCCCCTGCTCACCCGGAATGCCGAAACCGTCGTAGAACCAGCGGGCGTCCGCCACGGGCAGGAGCGTTCCCCGGCCAGCGGCGCGAGTTCTGGTCAACGGCAATCCCCGGTCCCCGGCGGGGCTGTCGGGCGCAAGCTCGAAGATGTCCCGCTCGGGAGCAAGGAAACCGGGCGGGGCGGCGAAGTTGTCGGCGAACCAGCCTGACTGATGCCGGTTAGCCTGTTCGGCGGTCAGGCTTTCGTTGCCGGGCCAGTCGAGCCGCACCACCGGGGCCTCGGCGTTCCCGCCCCAGAGCAGATTGCCCGCGAAGCGGTTGTCCGGAGCCAGGTTGGTGGCGAGGCGGAGGGCGATGCCGTCGCCGCCGGGATCGTTGTCGGCGAAGAGATTGTTCAGCAGGACATTGCCCTGAATCTGGTGGGGGTCGGGTTGTTGGCCGAGATCGACCAACTGGAGCCCGTAGTCGTGGTTGCGGTACCAGGTGTTGTGGTAGATGCGCGAACGCAGCATGCCGAAGGTGGGCAGCTTCTCGTAGGTGTACGAATTCGCGACGACGGGGCCGTAGTGGTTGCGGTAGATCAGATTGCGGCGGACAATGCTGTCCACCACGAAGAGCTTGGCCCGGCCGTCCGCCGAGCCCGAGCCGTCGAAGCCGTTGGTCACGAGGCAGCGCTCCATAAGCAGCCGCGTGGTCGAGAAGAACTCGAAATTGCGCCCCCAGCGGCAGTCGAACACGCATTCGCGCAGCACATTGTGGCTACAATCGAACCACAGGCCGAAGGGGCGGTGCCCGACCCCGCTGATGTAGACCCGCTCGAAGACATTGTGGCTGCTCGCCCAGTTGTTCCACAGATCGCCGGAGACATGGCCCCACTGGCCGAGGTTGTTGGCCCGGGTGCAGCGCAGGTCCACGAAGCGGTTGTAGTGGCAGTCCCGGCATTCCGCCGGGCGCGCGCCGCCGCGCGCGTCGTCCATGTCGCATTCCGCCAGCAGGCTGTGCCGCACCCGCAGGAACTGGAACCAGCCGATCCCCGGCGGCGGCCGCAGGCGGAAGCCGACGATCCGGACCTGTTCGCGGTCCACCAGGCGCAGGCAAGTGCGCACCCCGTCGCTGGAGACGCCGCCCCGCAGGGTCACCGTCCCCGGCTCCTCGGCGCGGAACACCACCGGTTTCCCCGCCTCGCCGGACCGGCCTGGTTCGAGGCAGCCCTCGTAGGTGCCGGGCAAGAAGACCAAGGTCGTCCCCGGTGCCGCCGCCGCGTTGGCCTTGGCCATGCTCCGCCAGGGTTGCTCGCGGGTGCCCGGCCCCGCGTCGTCCCCCTCGGGCGACAGGTAATACCGCGTCTCGGCCGCCATCAGGCCGACACCAGCGAGCAGAAAGACCAGAAAACGGGAAAACGGTGTCATCGGCGATTCCTTGGCTATCCCGGACAGAACGGCTTCCCTGCCAAACATGCCGCCCCTCGCCCCGGCTGCAAGCGGGGCCGGAAATCCGGGCGGACATTGACGCGGGCGCGGGCCGCTCTATGTTCCTTCCATGCACCAAGCCCATGTCCGGTTTTCCCGGACGCACCTCCCGAGCTGTTCACGCAGGAGAACCGACCATGTTCAAGCTGGCACTCATCGGCGCGGCCCATATCCACACCCCCGGTTTCGTGAAGCGGATTCTGGCGCGGACCGACTGCACGGTCGAGTACGTGTACGACCATGACTCCGCGCGCGCGGCGGCCAACGCCGAACAGCTCGGAGCGAGCGTCATCGAGACCCCGCAGACCGCCTGGGACGACCCCTCGGTCGCCGCCGTGGTCATCTGCTCCGAAACCAACCGCCACGAGGAACTGGTTCTGGCGGCGGCGGCGGCGGGCAAGCATATGTTCGTCGAGAAGCCCCTGGGCCTGGGCGCCGAGGACGCCTACCGCATGGCCGACGCCATCGAGGCCGCCGGCGTGCTCTTCCAGACCGGCTACTTCCGCCGGGGCACCCCCATCGAGCAGTTCATCAAGACCCAGATCGACGCCGGGGCCTTCGGCAAGATCACCCGCGTCCGCCACACCAACTGCCACAGCGGCTCGCTGGGCGGCTGGTTCGACACCGACTGGCGCTGGATGGCCGACCCCGAGCAGGCCGGCTGCGGCGGCTTCGGCGATCTCGGCACCCATTCCCTCGACATCCTCCTCTGGTGGATGGGTGATGTCTCCCGCGTCACCGCCGACATCGACATGGCCACCGGGCGCTACGAAGGCTGCGACGAATTCGGCGAGGGCCTCATCAAATTCGCCAGCGGGGCCATCGGCTCCCTGGCGGCGGGCTGGGTGGACGTGGCCCATCCCGGCGGCATCGTCGTCAGCGGCACCGAGGGCCACGCCCATGTGGACAACGGCAAGCTCTATTTCAAGAGCCAGCATGTGGACGGGGCCGGCGGCGGCGACTGGAGCGCCCATCTTCCCCCCGCCCAGCCCCATGCCTTCGAGCTGTTCCTTGATGCCGTGGGCGGCAAGGAAGTGACTCTGGTCGGGGCCCGCGAGGCCGCTCTGCGCAGCGCGGTCATGGAAGCGATGTACCAGGCCGCCTCCCGCCAGACCTGGCTCACGCCGGTGGGTTGCTAGCAGCGTTACCGGGGGCGGGCAGGATGATCGAGAACGTGCTGCCCTTCCCCACTTCGCTCGTCACCTCGACCCGGCCGCGGTGGTACTGGGCCACGTGCTTCACGATGGCCAGCCCCAGGCCGGTGCCGCCGCTGTCCCGGCTGCGCGCCTTGTCCACCCGGTAGAACCGCTCGAAGAGCCGGTCGAGGTGCTCGGCGGCGACGCCGACGCCCTGGTCGGCCACCGCGACGCGGACCACGCCGTTCTGCCGGGCGGCGGTCACCCGGACGGTGGTGCCGCCGTCGCTGTACTTGATGGCGTTGTCCACCAGGTTCCGCACCGCCTGCTCGAAGAGCCCGCTGTTGATGTCCGCCTCGAGTTTCTCGGGACAGTCGAGTTCGAGCTTGATCCGGCGGTTGTTCGCCAGCTCGGCCAGACTGTCGACCACGTTCGCGATGGGGCCCTTCAGCGGCATGCGGGTCAGGCGCACCATGTTGTTGCCGTCGTTGCGCTCGATGCGGGCGAGGGAGAGCAGATCGTTGATCAGGGCATCGAGGCGGGAGGCCTGGGCGTGGACGATGTCGAGGAACCGGAGGGCGTCCTCGCGGTCGTCGATGGCGCCGTCGCGGAGGGTCTCGACAAAGCCGAGAATCGAGGTGACGGGGGTGCGCAGCTCGTGGGAGACGTTGGCGGCAAAGTCGCGGCGCAGATTTTCGAGCCGTTTGAGGCGGGTGATGTTGGTGAGGACCATGACCGCCCCGGCAGGCGAAAAGTCCCCGGGCATGGCCAGACGGCTGGCCCGGACCTGGAGGAAGGCCTCCTCGCCGTTCTGGTGCAGCACGATCTCCGCCTCGACGGGGCGCTCGCTGGCGAGGGCGTCCTGGGCCAGCCGGTGCAAGGCCGGATTGCGCACGGCCTCGACCAGGCCCAGGCCCAGCACCGCCTCGCGGGAAATCTGGAGCAGGCGCTCGGCCGCCCCGTTCACCCGGAGCACCGCCATGTCCTGGTCGATGGCGATCAGCCCCTCGCTCATGCTGGCGAGAATGGCGGCCAGCTCCTCGCGCTGCTCGACGGTGCGGCGGATGCGCTCGGACAATTCCGCCGCCATGCCGTTCACCGCCTCGGCCAGCCCGGCCAGTTCGCGGGTTTCGTCCAGAGGCATGCGGGCGGACATGTCGCCGGCGGACAGCCGCGCGGCCACCCGCTGCATATGCTGGATCGGCGTGAGAATGCGGCGGCTAATGTAGAGCGTGAAGGGAATGCCCAGCAAGGCCGCCAGCAGCCCCGCCAGCAGGATGCCGTTCACCAGAATGGCCCGCACTTCGGCGAGACGCTCGATGGGCCGGGCCGTGCGGCATACCGCGATCACCGCGCCGTCGTCCCGGCGGATCGGCACCGCCACGTAGACCATCGGCTGGCGCAGGGTGTCGCTGAAACGGGCCTTCTGCACCCCGGTCCTGCCCGCCAGCGCCTGGCGCACCTCGGGACGGTTCCCGTGGTTCTCCATCTTCGCGGGGTCGGCCGACGAATCGGCCAGCACCCGGCCGTCGAGGGCGATGACCGTCACCCGCATGCCCGTGCGCTCCTCCGCCGCGCGGCACAACGGCTGGATTCCCGCCGTCTCGCCCGCCAGCAGCCAGCCGCCGACCGGCACGGCCAGCAGCTCGGCCGCCTGCGTGAGGTCGGTTTCCGTGTCCTTCTCCAGGAACGCATGGGCCGCCTGCCAGGAGGCGTACATGGTGACCAGCAGGCAGACCGCCAGCGCCAGCAGATAGGAGGGCCAGAGTTTCCAGAACAGACGGGGGCGGGGCATGGAACTACTCCTGCTCGGGGCCTAGGGCTCGCGGAAACGGTAGCCGACGCCGCGGACCGTCTCGACGCATTCGCCGTACTTGCCCAGCTTCTTGCGCAGACCCACGATCTGCACGTCCACCGAGCGCTCGGTCACCGCGTACTTGTCGCCATGCACCGCGTCGATGATCTGGTTGCGGGTGAACACCCAGCCCGGCCGCGAGGCCAGATAGTGGAGCACGCGGAATTCGGTGACGGTCAGTTCGAGCGGCTGCTCGTCGAGCAGCACCTCGTGGCGGACCGGATCGATCATCATGCCCTCGTGGCGGACGATCTCGTTCTCCGGCTCGGCCTTGCGGTTGTGGTGGCGCAGGCAGGCCCGGATGCGGGCGATCAGGACGCGGGGGCTGAAGGGCTTGCAGACGTAATCGTGCGCGCCCAGTTCGAGCCCGGCCACGATGTCGGCCTCCTCGCCCTTGGCGGAAAGCATGATGATGGGCACGTCGGCCAGCTCGCGCTTGGCCTTGAGCGCGCGGCAGACCTCGAGGCCGTCCATGCCGGGCAGCATGAGGTCGAGAATCACCAGCGAGGGCGGGGTCTGGTCGGCCAGCCGCAGGGCCTCCTCGCCGGTCAGCGCGGAAATCACCTTGTAGCCATTCTTGACGAGATTGTAGCGGAGCAGTTCGAGAATGTCCCGCTCGTCGTCCACCACGAGAATCGTTTTGCCGTTCATCGGCTC
>LVAZ01000068.1 GCA_001603055.1 Victivallales bacterium Lenti_02 | reverse complement strand
GGATCGACCAGGAGTTCGGGAGTCATCAGAAAGGCGTTGAGCTGATCCACCGGAATGGCGAAGTTGACCCCCGAACCGGGAATGCCGCGGACGGTCACACCGACCACCTTGCCGTCCGGCCCGAGGACGGGGCCGCCGGAATTGCCGGGGTTCACCAGCACATCCATCTGGATTTCGCACAGGGTGCCGTCGCGGAGTCGGCGCAGGGAGGTGACTTTGCCGACGTTGACGCTGACGCCGGGGTAGGCGTCCTTGGAGACGGCGAGGGACTTGCCGAAGGGATAGCCGAAGGCGGTCAGTTGCGCCGTCTCGAACAGTTTTGTCGTCTCGCCCAGTTCGAGAAACGTCAGCGGCTCCGTGACCACGACCAGCCGGAGCAGGGCTAGGTCCATATCCTTGTTCTGGCGCAGGACTTCGGCGCGGAAGGTCTGCTGGTTGGGTTCGCCGGGATGGAGGATGGCCCGGATCTGTTTGGCGGGAATGTCCTCGATCACATGGTAGTTGGTGACCACCAGCCCGTCGGTGCTGATGCAGAACCCGCTGCCGTAGCCTTCGCCCCGCTTGGTCTCGATCAGGACGGTGGCGGCCTTGGCCTGGTTCACCTGCGCGAGGTTCAGATTCGCCAGCAGGCAGGTGCCCAGCAGAGAGGAAAGGAGAAAGAGAAGGCGGAACTTCACAGCGGACCCTCCTGCGGCGGCGGACATGGCAGAATGGCTGCACGGCGCGCCAGCCTTTACAATCTGCCCCGCCCGATATCCGATGCAAGCGGCGGGGGGTCAGAAACTGTAGCGGAGGGCGGCGTAGAGGTTGGTGTTCTTCTGGAACTGGCCGAGGAAGGTGTAGTCCTGCCTGCCGAGGAAGACGTTGGCGCCGGTGGTGAGCGTCCAGGCGTCGCTGAGTTTGTAGGTGACGGTGGGGCGCAGGTAGGCGTCGTCGTCGGAGGGGGAGTAGCGGACGAAGAGGGAGAGGATGAGGTTCTGGTTCATCAGCAGGCGGGTGAGGCGGACGGTGACGTAGTGGCGCAGTTCGTCGCGGGCGATGCCGGCGGGAAGGGTGCGCCGGTAGGCGGCGTAGTCCTGCATCCATTCGGCGTAGTACTGGGTGGCGAAGGTGAGGTCGCGGGCCAGTTCGCGCTCGTAGCCGAGGAGGAGGCGCCATTGGGAGTTGGGAACGAAGGGGTCGTCGCCGTTCTGGTCGTCCCGGCTGTCGTAGTAGGCGACTTCGGTGTTGGCGATGCCGCCCGCCAGGGCGCCGCGGGCGCTGGCACCCCAGACGTTCAGACGGGGGAAGGTGGCTCTGCCGCTGACCGGGTCCATGCCCTCGGGGCTTTTCCAGAAACCGCTGTAGCCGTAGGCGGCCAGTTCGACGCCGCCGACGTTGCGGGAGACGCGGAGGGCCAGCTCCACGTCCTGGAACCAGTCGTTCCGCCCCTCGACGGCGATGGCGTCGTCGGTGCCGATCAGGCGCTGCATGCCGGGATGCCAGAAGACCAGCCGCTCGCCCCGGACGTAGCGGTCCGGATTGAACAGGGGCACGAAGACCAGATCGATGTTGGCGAAGCCGGGGAAGAGGCTCACCAGCAGCGCGTCGGAGGGGGCCTTCAGGTATTCCTGGTCGCGGCCCAGGAAGAAGGCCTGCCAGTCCTTCGGGAAGAGGTCGTTGAGGAAGACCAGATCGCCGGTGCCCCAGGTGAGAATCTGGCGGCCCAGCTTCACGTCCATGAAGTCGAAGGGCGAGAACAGGGCGTAGGCCTCGCGCAGGTCGATCTCTCCCGTGCCCGTGCGCAGGTCGAAATTGTGGTCCTTGGCGAGGGGGTCGTAGACGAAGTCGGCACGGAGCTGGAGGGTGACAAGGTCGCCGGCGCGGTTGGCTTCGAGCTGGAGCCTGCCTTCGAGGAGGCTGCCGGTGTCGACCAGATTGGTGCCGCTGGTGCGGACGCCGCCGCGGACGTCGGCGAAGCCGTGCAGGTTGATGCCGAGCCGGTCGAGCAGCGGCTCATCGTCGGCGGTCGCCGCCAGGAGGGACAGGACCAGACAGGCAAGCAGGCGTCGCATCATGGGTTTCCTCGTTCCTGGATTCGGCTAGCGGATTTCGCGGGGGGGGCGGCGGAGGAAGCGCTCGGTGAAGATGTTCTCGCTGAGCCCGATGTCGTACTCGGTCTTGGAGAACACGTTGGTGGTGCTGGTGCCGGCCTTGAGATCGCTGGCCACCGACTCGACCACCGTGGGATAGCCCTGGATGGTCTCGATCTTGGTGGCCTCGACGGTGCGGTAGAGGGTGCCGTTCTTGTCGTAGTACTCGGCCTTGCGGGGGAGGAAGGTCGCGCGGTCGATCCAGACGAGGAAGTGGCCGAACTCGACGGTGTCGGGGGCCTTGGGAGTGTTGCGGACCACGTAGAACTTCTCGGTGGTCTCGGCCAGTTCGTGGGTGTCCTCGTCGAGTCGGCGGCCGGAAACATCCTCGTAGAGGAAGTCGGAGCCGACGAAGCTGGTGCGCTTGTCGCCGGGGGCGATGCGGCGCTGGAGGTTGAGGGCGGGGAGCCAGAGCCAGCGGTCGTCGTCCTTGTTGCCGGCGTATTTCCAGACCAGATAGGCCATGCTGCGCACGTCGGCGGGTTCCTTGAAGTAGACGTAGAACTTCTGGTCGCCGTTGGCGAGGTTCAGGCGGAGGATGGCGAAGCGGCGGGTGCGGGTGCCGCCCTTGCCGTCGCTGATCGTCATTTCGACCTCGGCGCGGCCGTCCTTTCCGGCGTAGTAGGCCACCTGGTTGGCCTTCTGGACGATCTCCTCGACGGTGGGTTCGGCGGCGGGCAGGGCCGGGACCAGCAGGGGAAGCAGCAGGGCAAACAGGCGGAGTTTCATGACATTATTCTCCTTGTTTCTCGGCGGTTTCGCGGAAGACGAAACGCTGGAAGGCGGTAATCAGGGCGGGGAGGAGGAAGAGGGTCGCCAGCCAGGACACGGCCATGATGCTGGCCAGGAAGAAGCCCACGGTCCGGTAGGGCACCAGCGGGGCCAGCAGCAGGGGGGTGAAGCCGATGGCGATGGTGATGGCGTTGCGGCTGATGGCGGTGGCGGGTTCCTTGAACATCTCGCCGGCCGCCAACTCCCACGAACCGAATTTCCGGCGGAACTCGCGGGCGCGTTCGAGGAAATGGATGGCGAAGTCCACGCTCAGGCCCAGAGTGAGGGAGGACAGCACCGCCACCGGCATGTCGTAGTCCTTGCCGATCAGCCCGATCAGCCCGTAGGTGAAGGCGATGGTGATGCTCAGGGGAATCATCGAGAGCAGGCCGAAGACGGGCGAGCGGAAGAGGAGAAGCATCATCACGAAGACAATGATGGCGCTGCTGCCGAGCGCCCAGAGCATGCCCACCACCATCTGGTCCTGCCAGACCACGTTGATGTAGGTCAGCCCGGCCCAGCCGTGGAGCAACTTCACCGGCGGCGGGTTGGTTTCGAGATAGTCCTCGACGGCGGCGACCACCTGCTCCATGTCGCGGTTGTCGCCGCTCTTGAGCTGAATCCAGAGGTTGGCCTGCTGGTAGTCGCGGGTGACGAGATGGAAGAGGCTGTCCTTCTTCTTGGTCTGTTCGAGCTGGGTGAAGACCTGGCCGCAGGCGGCGGCGCTGGGGGGGACGGCATTGTGGGCCTGGTTGCGCGCCTCGTATTCGCGGCGCTCGTCGGCGTCGGCGTCGGCGGGCGGGGCCACGAAGTTCAGCTCGTAGGCTCCCTTTTTCAGGGGGTCCACGGCGGAGGAGCTTTTTCCCACCAGAGGATGCCGGGCGAGATGGACCTGGAGGCCCTCCAGCCAGCGGAGCATGGGCGGCTGCTTGAACAGGGGCGCGGTCAGTTCCGCCTCCTGTTCGAGGACGAAGGCGCGGAAGGAGAGGGCGGTGAATTCCTCGCAGACGGCCAGCGCCTTTTCCTGGAGTTCGGCCCCGGCCAGACCGGAGTGCCGGGCAAGGCGTTCGAGTAGGGCCTGTTTCTCCTGGTCGCCGACCTCCGCGACCGCGCGCACGACCGCGGCCAGCCGCTCGGCGGTCAGTCCGTCGGCATCGAGATAGTTGATCTCGTCGGCGAGCAGGTTCCAGCCCCGGGTGGCCATGCCGTCGATCTCCCCGGCGGCGGTGGCCAGTTGCACCAGGCAGGCCTTGACGTCGCTGGTGCGGACGTTGCCGTAGAGCTGTTCGAGCTTCTTCAGTTCGCCGAGGAACTCGTCGGTGGCCTCGGGCATGGCGGCGGCGAAGCGTTCCCGCGCGGCGTCGGCGAGCCGGGCCGCCTTGGTCTGGCAGTCGCTGCCCTCGGGGCGGACGGCTTCGAGGGTCAGGTAGGCGGTGTAGGTGCCGCCGAAATGCTCGTTCAGCACCCGGTCCGCCACCCGGATGGGATGGGCGCTGGTGAACCAGCGCACCGGGTTGTCGTTGACGTTGATGCGGGTGATGCCGTAGACCGAGACCGCGACGACGAGCAGGGCGACGACCAGAATCGCCCGCC
>LVAZ01000528.1 GCA_001603055.1 Victivallales bacterium Lenti_02 | reverse complement strand
CGCGGCGCGGCGGGCGAGGTCCTCGGCTGGATGGCCGCAGGCGCCACCCGCCTGACTGTGGACGGGCGGGAACTGCTCGCCGCCGCCCAGCCCGTTTCCGCCACCGCCGCCTTCGCCGAGGTGGGCCGGGTCGATCTGGCCGGCGATGGGGAGGCGCGGTTTGCCGTCCCTTCCCGCTACCGCCGGGGCACCCGTCCGGACGGCAGTTCCCTGCCGCTGGCCGAAACGCTGCGGCTCGACGGCGCGGACAGCGTGGACCTCTGGGCGGAGCAGCCGGTTCCGCCGGGCGAGGTCGAGCTGACTCTGGTTTCGGGCGGCTCCCGCACGGTCCTGCGCGGCCTGCGCAACCGGCGCGGCGAGGCCCTGGCGCAGGGGACGCACAATCTGCCCCCCGGTGTCTACCGGCTGGAACTGCCGGAGAGCGTGGCCCTGTCCGGCGCGGCCATGCAGGCGGACGATACCCTGTGGCTGGGCGGCAAGGAACGGCTTTCCTTCCGGGGCCGCCTGCCCGGACAACTGGCCATCGAGCCGGTCCGGCTGGCCCTTGCCCTGCCTGCCCAGCCGCGCGCGCGCCTGCCCGAGGGGATTCTCCACGAGGCGGAAACCGGCTGGGAGGAGACCGGCGGCGCCATCCAGGTCAGCGGCGGCGGGCACCGGAACGCCTCCGGCCAGGACAATCTCTGGGGCTGGAATCTCCCCGGCCACACCCTGGCCTGGACGGTCGAGGTGCCGGCGGCGGGCGACTACGAACTCTGGTTCGTCGGCGCCACCGAGACCGGCATGGCCGGCGATTTGCAGGTCAACGGGAGCGCGGGCCAGGCGCTGGTCTTCGCTCCGAGCGGCGGCTGGGGCCGCGAGCGGGCCGAGGAATGGCGCGCCTACCGGACCGCCGTCTTCACCCTGAAGGCCGGGGCCAACCGCATCGCCCTCACCAACCGCAGCGGCATGGGGCTCAACCTGGACTGCCTGGTGCTGGTCAGGCGCTAGTCGCCGCCGCGTCGGCGCGGCGGAAGCGGAAGGACGTCTCCTCGTTCACCTTGGGGGTGCCGGGGCAGACGTAGCCTTCCTCGGGCAGCTCGAGATGGTCGTTGTGGACCAACTGGCCCTTGCCGTTGGCGTCGTAGACGTAGGTGCCGTTCCAACTGTGGTCGGTCAGCAGGAAGCGCCCGCCGCTGTAGGAGATGTCGGCATGCCGCCGGGAGGCCGTCTCGATGTCGATCTGGAGGTCGTTCTCGTTGCTGCGCCCGATGGTGGCATGGGGCGAGCGGACGTCGACCACGATGAGCCGCCGTCCCCGGATCAGGCAGAGCCGGGGCTCGACCGGGCGCAGCAGGGGCGCGGGCGGCGGCTCGGGCTCGGGCTCGGGGGGGATGGTTCCCCGCTCGCTCATGCCCGGGGGCAGGGGCAGTTGGCTCCGGGCCGCGTCCACATCGAGGGCCGAGGGGTTGAAGACCCGCCTGCTCCGGCTCAGGGGCATGGTCGAGGTTTCCCGCTTGATTCCGTCGTCCCCCCGTTCACGCTCCCGCTCCCGCAGCGGTGGCGGCGCGGCCGGGTGAGGCTTGTCCGGGCTTCCCCAGGGCAGTTCGTAGGCCTGGGTGCCTAGCCGCTGCATGTCCTCTTTGGAACCGGTGAAGGGAACCAGCCGCTTGCGCGTGTCGCGGTTCAGGTAGGAACGCAGGGTGGAGGCGGCCAGGATGCCGCCGGGCGGGGCCAGCGCGGCCAGACGGGTGCTGCGCAGCAGAGGCTGGCCGATCCAGGTGCCGCCCGAACGCTCCACGTCGCCCGAGTCCAGGCCAATCCGCAAATCCAGTTTCCGCCCGGTCACCTCCTGCTGGCAGGCCATCTCGTTCTGCATTTCGCAGGCGGCCTGGACCGCGTCGTCGGCCCGGGGGAAGGCATAGAGGGAGACTTCGCCGACCGTGCGCAAATCCTCGCCTCCGAACTGGAGGCAGATCATGTTCAGCATCGCGGTCGAATCCGCCACCAATTCCCCGTCCGAGATTTCGTCGCCGACTTCGGCAACGACGAGGCGGACGGCCATGACGGCGCAGAAACGGATTTCTTCGGCGGCCACGTTTTCGCTTCTCCGGGGAAACCGGCGCTTCACATAGTTGACGCTCTCCGGCTAGCGCCCGTTGCCGAAGATCGAGCCAATGTCCTTGAGGATGTAGTTGCGGTCTTTGGACTCTGGGCCGCTCTTGCCCCGCGCGGTGATTTCCTCGAAGACCCGGCGCACGGCCTTGGCCGAGGCGGGAGCGTAGAGCTTCACCAGGCCGGTCCGCTCCTCGCCGGAGAAGAGCACCACCAGAAGCACTTCCTCGTTGGCCGAGCCGATCAGGATGCTGCGTTTCAGTCCCTGGTGCAGCACGGTGCTGAACTCGTCCTCGCCGAGCAGGCGCGCCAGTTCGCGGGTGGCCGCGAAGACGCCCGCCCCGAGGGCCGAGATGAGCAGCGGGTCCGTCTGCCTGAGGTTCTCATGGGCCAGCACATGCCCGGCCTGGTCGCAGATCAGGCAACTGTCCGCCTCGGACTGTTCCATGAGGCTCACCAGAATCCGGTGGAGTTTCTCGACATCGACTGCCAGAAGCTCGTAGGTCATTTGGGTAGTTTCCTTGAAAAAAAGCGAATGTCGGTGGGCTGCACCGGGGTTTGTTCTAGACTACGTCGAATTCGTCGTTGCTGTCGGTGGCCGAGCCGGTTTCGCGGACGAAGCGGTGGAGCACCAGGCGGGCGATCATGTTCAGGCTTTCGAACACCCCGCCGCCGTCGGTGGCGACGGAGCAGAAGCTGGGCCGCCGGCGGTCGCGGTTGTTGAGCAGGAATTCCAGATAGTGGACGGGGGCGACGCTGGGCAGGTCCCGCTTGTTGTACTGGAGGATGTAGGGGATGTCGTCCAGGGCGAGCCCCTGGGCGGCGAGGTTCTCCTCGAGGTTCCGCATGCTCTCCACGTTGGCGGCCATCTCGCTCCACTGGCTGTCGGCCACGAACACGATGCCGTCCACGCCCTGGAGCACAATCCGGCGGATGGTGTTGTACATCACCTGCCCGGGCACGGTGTACATCTGGAAGCTGGTGCGGAAGCCCTCGATCACGTCGGCGTCCAGCGGGATGAAGTCGAAGAACAGCGTCCGGTCCTTCGCCGTGTCCACGGACATGAAGTCGCCCTTGTGGTCGTCGCGAATCATGCGGTGGATCGTCTCGAGGTTGGTCGTCTTGCCGCACAGGGCCGGACCATAGTAAACGATCTTGAGCTGGATTTCGCGGGTGTCTTGGTTGACGAAGGCCATACGCCCATCTCCTGGTTTCTCGGTGCCCCGCCCGGAAAAAACAAGCCATCTCGGCGGGCAGCCGGACAACCGTGACTGTACACCTTGAAGTCTCCGGGCAAAAGCGGTCCGGGGCAAGAGAATTTACAGGATTTCCGGAAAAATGCTTGGGGAAAGGGGTTCTCGCGCCGATAATGGATGAATTGTCCGCGCAATCGGTGTAAATTGCATTCCGAATCGGCCCGCAGTCCGGCCTTTGGCCGGGAGTGACGGGTATTATCCGGCAGGTCTTTGGTAGGGGCGAAGCTATGGCTCTGGGGATGTTCAAAAAATGGTTCGGCGGCGACTCCCGGAACGAGCAGCGGCGGGACGCCGACAAAGAGGCCGAGGCGCCTCGCAAACCGGCGGCGGACGACGACGCGGATGCGAAGAAGGCGCCGCCCGCCGAGGAGACCCCGGAGAAGCGGGAGCGCGTGTATTACGACGTGACGCCCGAGGGGGTGAAGGCGCCCTCCGGCCAGGGGCTGCATGTGGGGCGTCCCCGTTCCCCCTCGCCCTACGGCAAGGGGCGTC
>LVAZ01000527.1 GCA_001603055.1 Victivallales bacterium Lenti_02 | reverse complement strand
AGGTGCCGTCCCCGCACCCGACGGAAATCCGGCGGTTCGGCGCCTGTCTCCAGATGGGCGGTGTCGGGCGGCGGTCCCTGCCAGGGCTGATTGGGCCAGGGGGCCTGGTCGGTGCCGAAACCGTTGCCGAACCAGGCCAGTTGCAGGGCCTCGGTGGCAGCGAAATGCCCTTCGGCAACGGTGGCCAGCAGGCGCAGGCGGCGGTCGAGGGCGACTGGTTCGGCCAGGGCTTCGCCGCATTGGTCGAGCAGGCGGGCCAGGGCGGCGGCGTCCGGGGCCAGCAGGCGGAAGGCGGGCCGGAGAATCGGGGGATTGTGAAAGCGGTCGAGGAGGCGGGAAAGCAGCTCCGCCCGCGCCAAGTCCGTTTCACTGAAATCCGGGGTGCGCAGGACTTCGTAGGACGGGAGGGGCGAGAAGACCAGACCGAGGCCCGCCGCCTCCCGCGCCAGCCGGGTGCCGGGGAGAATCTTGAGCGTTTCGAGCTGGATTTCCGCCGGTCCCAGGGCCACCAGTTGCGCGGCGTCCGCCAGCACCCCGGCGAAGGTCTGTCCCGGCAGTCCCGCCAGCAGGTCCACATGGGTCTCGAAGGCGGTCGCGGCGAGCAGGAAACGCAGTCCGTCGAGCACCCGGTCCACCTGCGTCTGCCGCCCGATCCGGCCCAGCACGTCGGGTTCGAGGGACTGGACGCCGGCTTCGAGGTGGAGCTGTCCGGGCCGGGCCTGGGCCAGTTCCGCGCGGATGGCGGGGGCCAGCAGGCCGGGATGGATTTCGAGATGGAAGCGGAGGTCGGGAAACTCCTCGCGGAAGAGGCGCAGCAGGGAGGTGCAGCGCTCGACGGGCAGATTGAAGGTCCGGTCGAGGAGACGCAGTTCCCGGATGCCCCGGTCGCGCAGGCCGGCGAGTTCGCGGGCCACGGTGGCGAGGGGTTTGGCGCGGACGGCACCGCTTTCGCCGCTGGTGCAGAAGGTGCAGGTTCCCGCGCAGCCCCGCGCGGTCTCGTACTGGATGAAGGGCCGGTCGGCGGGCAGGAGGGGGTGGACGGTGTCGAGCTGGCTCGATGCGAAACCTTCCCAGCGGGCGGTGCCGCCGCCGTCGCGGATGCTGCCATCCGGCTGCCGGTAGCAGAGGCCGGGGATGCCGTCCCAGGCGAGCCCGTCGCGCAGGCGGCGGAGCCATTCGGCGAAAGGGGCTTCCCCCTCCCCGCGAAAGGCGGCGTCCGCCGGGAATTCCGCCAGCAGCGCGGCGTTGTCGCCCAGGCATTCGGGACCGCCGACGGCGAGGCGGCATTCGGGAACCAGAGCGCGGACCCGGACGAGAATCTCGCGGACCGCCTGCCGGTTGAAGAGATAGAGGGTCGCGCCCACCACCGTCGGACGGGCGGCGGCGATCTGCCGGGCCAGTTCGCCGGGATCGGTGCCCACCGTGCCGCGCACCACGGTCCAAGAGATACCGAGATCGGCAGGCAGAGCCTGGGCCAGCAGGGCGGGGACCATCCCGGCGTGGGCGTAGGAGCAGTTGAGATCGAGCCAGACGAGGTGCATGGGACTTTCGCATTGGGGGGCTTGGCGGTACGGTAATGCCGGGATGCGAGAAGGAAACTCCCGGAGTCTGTGCCATGAGCCATCCGGACATCCCCGAAGAGCGCCTGACCAGCCGCAACGACCAGCCCCTGCGTCCCGGGAGCTATGTGCTCTACTGGATGCAGCAGAGCCAGCGGGCCACGGCCAACCACGCCCTCGAATACGCCATCGCCGAGGCCAATGCCCTTGGTCTGCCGGTGGTGGTGGCTTTCGGCCTCACCCCCGCCTATCCCGGTGCCAACGCCCGCCATTACCAGTTTATGCTTGAAGGGTTGCGCGAGACGGAACAGGTCCTGCGCGAGCGGGGTATCGCCCTGGTGGTTCGTCCGGGGAATCCCGCCGAGGTGGCGCTCGAACTGGCCCGCGCGGCGGCGCTGGTGGTCTGCGACCGGGGCTACCTGCCTGTCCAGCGGCGCTGGCGCGAGCAGGTTGCCTGCCACGCCCCGTGCCGGGTGGTCGAGGTGGAAAGCGATGCGGTGGTGCCGGTGGAGGCCGTTTCGGACCATGTGGAATACGCCGCCCGCACCCTGCGCCCGAAAATCTGGCGGCTGGTGGACCGCTTCGCCCAGCCTCTGGCCCCGGTTCCGGTCGCCAGTTCCTCGTTGCCTTGCTCCCTGGCGGGATTGGATTTGTCCGATCCGGGGCGGCTGGTGCGGGAATTGGGCGTGGACGCTGCCGTGCCGCCGGTCCGCCGGTTCCGGGGCGGCGCGGGCGAGGCGCAGCGTCGGCTCGACGAATTTCTGGCCGGTCGGCTGGCCCGCTACGACGATGAGCCGCCCGATCTTGCCGGTGGCACGGTGTCCCAGCTCGCGCCCTATCTCCATTTCGGCCAGATTTCGCCCCTGGAAATCCTCCTCCGCCTGCCGCCGTCGGCCGCGGGTTTCCGCGAGCAGTTGGTGGTCCGGCGCGAGCTGTCCCTGAACTATGCCTGGTTCCAGCCGGCTGCCGGCACCTACGGTTCATTGCCCGCATGGGCGCGGGAAACCTTGGCCGCGCACGCCGCCGACCGACGCGAGCCGCAGTATACGGCGGAGGAGATGGAGCAGGGCCGCACCGCCGATCCCCACTGGAACGCGGCCATGGGCGAGATGCGCCACACCGGCTACCTCCACAACCATCTGCGCATGTACTGGGGCAAGCAGATTCTGCTCTGGTCCGCCACCCCGGAGGAGGCCTTCGCCACCGTGTCCAGACTCAACGACCGCTATTTTCTCGACGGGCGCGATCCCAATTCCCTGGCCAGCGTCGCCTGGCTGTTCGGCCAGCATGATCGCCCCTGGCCCGAGCGCCCCGTCTTCGGCAAGGTCCGCTCCATGACCCGCAGCGGGCTGGAACGGAAAACCGACACCGCCGCCTACCGGCGCCATGCGGAGCAGGCCTGCCGCGCGGAAAAGTAGNNCTGGTCTTCACGCGCTCGTGGAGGGTGATGTCCAGGAAGGCGCTGTACAGGTTGCCGAAGTGGCTCCCGTTGCCGCCGCCGAAGCCCGGGCGACCGTTGCTGGACTCGTCGGCGAGCAGGTAGGCGGCCGCGCAGGTGAAGTTGACCCGCTCGTGCAGTTTGAGCTTGCCTTCGAGACGGTAGATGTGGAGGTTGGTCCAGCTCCCGTTGAGCATGATGGGCAGCAGTTCCTCGCGGTACATCGGGTATTCGGCGAAGAGCGGATCCCAGCCCTCGTACTTGCCGGTGGTGCTGGCGTCGTCGCCGCTGAAGTAGCTGTACTGGAACATGACCTTGGGCGAGAACATGGTGTCCGCGAACTTGGCGGTCAGGCGGGCATCCACAAACCAGCCCTTGGCGTCGGCCTTGCCTTCGCTGCCGGGGACGGTAGGGGAAGAGAAGCCACCGTCATGGTTCGGGTTTTCCTCGTACTTGCCGAACTGGTGGGCGGCCTCGAGGCTGTAGTCCAGCCATTGGTTGGGGCTGCCGAAGACGCGGGCGCCGATGATGTGGAGCCGGGCGTTCGAGTTGCTTTCGAAATGGCGGGCACCCAGGGCGCTGGTGTCGTTGTCGTGGACCTTGGCGTAGATGTAGTACAGGTCGGTCTTCACGACGTCGCTGAAGGTGTGGATCCAGTCGATGCCGGTGGTGAAGATGTCGCCGCGCCGGAGAGTGCGCTCGCGGTCGTTGGCCACGACGTAGGGGTCCTTGTATTCGTCATAGAAAGCGAAGACGGTGAAAACGTCGCACTGGGTCTTGTACTTGGCGGAGATGCCGTCGAAGTAGATGCCGCGGCCCTGGTCGTAGGGCGTGCCCTCGAGCATGACCATGCCGTTGCCGAGGATGAAGTCCTGGCGCCCGAGCTTTAGGGTGAGGCCATCGATGCCGACGGGGTCGGTGAGGGTCAGGACCAGTTGCTCGATGATGATTTCGTCGGGGTATTTCCAGGTCGCGGTCCGCTGGTCGTTGGGATTGAGCCAGTGGCTGCTGACCTTGTGGACGCGGTTGGCGAAGCGGGCGTCGAGTTTCGCGCCGTCCCAAAGGTCCAGGCCAAGCATCAGCCGGGTGCGGATGCGAAGGTAGTCCACATTCGCGCCGTCGCCGACGGCGGGCGGCACTCCCTCGGGCCAAACCACATTGCGGTCCCAGCTCTCGAAGCGGACCCGCATGTCCCCACCGACGGTGAGGAATTTGCCCTCGGTGTACTCCAGCTTGAGACCGGCCGCCAGAGCGGCTTGGCCCACAAAGAGCGCGGCCAGCAAGCCGACCGCCAGTTTACCGACGTAGGTCTGGATGTGCATGGTTCCTGCTTTCCCACTCGGAATTTTCGCGCGGCCGACACATCCTGTGCC
Organism: Victivallales bacterium Lenti_02; assembly: GCA_001603055.1. GTDB lineage: Bacteria > Verrucomicrobiota > Lentisphaeria > Oligosphaerales > Lenti-02 > Lenti-02. Next base: position 3,504 of record LVAZ01000527.1, on the reverse strand, counting down.
TCGTCGCCGCGCATCTCGTCTACCGACGGACAGGCGCACCCGCGCCGCCGCTGGCCTCGCTACCGGGCGCCGCCCGCGAACGGGAAACGCCATTCTAACCAATCGAAACACCGGTACGATAGAACTGCTTTCCGGACATGCAATCTGACAGAAGCAAGAAAATTGTCGCATTCCTTTGGCTGTTTCTTTCCGCGCCAGGGGGTAACGTCAGTTGCGGTGGGGGTAGGCCGGATTACTGGACAGGAATGATGATCGGGGTGTCGCTGTTCAACCAGTGTCCGAAGAACGGTTCGAGCATCGTCACGGGCCCGTAGCGCAGATTCCATGCCTGCCAGCGCCAGCACGGGCCGCGCAGTTCATTGGCCTCCGGTACGGGGAGCGGCCTCGGCACGGCGACCATGTTCCAGCCGGCCGCCAGTTCGAGCTGGGTGAATTCGACCGGCAGTCCCTGCACCATGAGGACGACCGGGGTTTCGGCGTACATCCAGCCGACGGTCAGCGCGTCGAGCGTGGTCAGCTCCGCGTAGTTGCCATTCTGCCAGCCCCAGACCGTTCCCGCATGGACGGTGCCGCGGCTTCCCGAGGGGTCGGCCAGGACGCTGGCGAGGGCCGGATCATGGGGCTGGATGGGCAGCGCCTTCAGGTTCCAGCCTTTCTCCAGGCGCAGGTCGGCCACCAGATCGGGGCCGAAACGCAGCCGCCACACCCGGATTTCACCCGTCGGCACCACCGCCGTGCCGGCCCGCGCCATATCGATTGCCGTGTCGCCCACCGGCACCCACGCGCCGTTCCGTCCGGCGGCGGGCACGACCTCGTACACGGTCAGATAGGCATTGGGCGGAAATTCCGGCGGCAGTTCCCAGGCAAGTTCCAAGTCGTCGTCTTCGCCCGCCTGCGCCACCAGCAGCCATTCGGTGACTTCGGCAGCCTCGGCGACCGCCCGCAAATCCGTCCCATAATCCAGGCCGAGGTGCTGGAAATAGATTCCTGCCTGGTCCGGCCCCGGCAGAGTGGCGACGGCGTCGAGGCCCTCGTCCGCCCCGTCGGTGGCGTCTTCCGCCATGCCGAAGGCGACCGGAGAGAGAGCAGGAGCGGAAATGGTGATTTGCCACGCTCCCGTGAGCGGCTGGTAGCTGCTGACCGGCGTGGCGGTCTCGCCCGCCGCGATCACGACATCGAAGGCGGCCGGGGCAAGCCAGCCCGCCACGGGGAGGAAGTCGATGGTGACGATCCCCGGTGCCAGATTGCCGACCGTGGCGCCGCTGGTCTGCCAATCTCCCCCCCCGACCCGCCAGCGGGCGGCGTCCCGCACGGCCTCGGGCTCGATGGTCACCTGCACGGCGCCGAACGCCGGCGGTTCCCCGACCCGGAAGCGGACGACGTCCTCGGCGGAGGCGGACTGGTCGGGTTTGGGGGGCAGGACGTTCGGGCCGCCGGCGAGCTGCCAGTTGGCCAGGAGGTTGGCGAGGAAATGCTCGTAGAAGACGATGGCCTCGCCGTCGCCGGTCTCGTCCGCGAAGTCGAGGTCGAAGGTCTTGTCGGCGAAGCCCGGGTTGCCCGCGTACCAGACATGGTAGCCGTAGTCGGGGCCGTCGTCGAGTTCGGCCTCGAAGACCTTGCGGTCGGCGGTGCCGTCCCAGGTCCAGGCGAAGGTGTGGGTGCCGGCGACGGGGTCGGGGACGGGGGCGAAGACCGGCATGGCCGGATAGTCGCCGTCGGCCGCGTCGCGCACGCTGAAGGTGTAGGTGCTGGTGCCGTCGCCGTGGGTGATTTCGAGGGTCCAGTGGCCGGCGACGAGGGCGTTCATTTCGGCCAGGCTCCCGGCCTCGCCGACGGTCAGCTCGAACTGGTCGCCCTCGCGCTCGAAGTACAGCCAGCCGGGGGACTCGGACCGCTCGATGCGCGCCTGGGTCGCCCCCCCCAGCTCGACGAAGAGTTCGGCGTAGAAGAAGTCCGGGTTCTCCTGCCGGTACAGCATGAATTTGAAGAAGCCGGGGGCGGGGTCGCCGACGGCGAAGGGGACCAGGGTCGAGCGGTAGGCGGCGACGTCGTAGGCCACGCCGTCGGCGTTGGCCAGCCCCGGATGGACGTTCACCAGGGCCAGGACGGCCTCGTAGTCGCCGGGATCGAGCGCCTGCGGCCCGTAGGCGGTCGCCGCCGGCGGCAGGAACTCCGCCACGACCGGGGTCTCGCCGGCGAGGATCCGGAAGAGCAGGGTGTCGACCAGCCCGTCGGTCACCGCGTCCCAGGCGAAGTCCACCGGGCCGGGCAGGGTGGCGTTGGCGAGGGGCGCGGTGAAGGCGGGCTGCTGGACGGGGAGGGGCAGGGGGTCGGCGGTGCCCGGCGTGCCGAACCAGAAGGGGGTGACGACTCCGCCGCCCGCCGCGTCGCGCAGTTCCAGCAGGTACCAGCCGTCGGGCCATTCCCGGCGCAGCTCGTCGAGCGTTGCCCGGCTCCACTTGCAGCGCAGCGTGTCGCTGCCATAACCGCCGGTTCCGGATTCGTAGAATTCGTAGAGCAGGCGGTCCCGGTCGCCGGGGGGGTACAGCCAGATTTCGGCGAACAGCGGCTCGCCCCCTGCGGGCCAGAGGGGGCCGGTGCAGGTGAGTTCGAACTCGAAGTTGTAGAGGTTCGGCTCCTCGTCGTAGCCGCGCCGGATGCCGACTTTTGCGATGTCGGCGAGGCGCGCCGCCGGGTCGGTGCAGGTGCCGAAGCGCACCTTGTCCTGGCGGAGCTGGGCCACCGTGTAGGGGACGCCCTCGGCGGTCTCCTTGCCCATTTCGGCGTTGGCGAGGATGACCTTGGCCTCGTAGACCCGGTTGGCGGCGAGCCCGGCGAGGGGGTGTTCGGTGGCATCCGCCGCCAGGAACTCGTTGGCGATCTCCGCGCCGCTCCAGGCGTCCTCGGCCTCGACCACGGTGGCGATGTAGTCGATCTCCCCTGTCCGGGTCCAGGTTAGCGTGGGGCCGGGGGGGGCGACGCCGGACTGCCCGTGGAAGGGGGCGGTGATGCGGGGGGCGCAGGCGGGCATGTTCAGGACGGTCACCTCGAGGGTTGTCTCCAGCACGCCGTCGGCATGGGTGATCTCCAGCAGGTAGCTGCCCGCCGGGAAGGGGGTCTCGATGTCCGCCAGCGTTGCGGCCCCGAACTCGTACTCCCACTCGCCCGGCCCGTCGGCCTCCAGGTTGTGCCACGTTCCGCCCGGCGCCCGGAAGCGGGCCGAGACCACCCCCGCCGCCTCCAGCTCGAAGGTGAACCAGTAGCCGGCGAATGCGCCCCCGAAGGTCTCGCCGAGCCAGCCGACGAACACCTCCTCGATCTGCAGGTCGGCGCCGGCCTCGACTTGGACGAGGGCGAAATCCTCGGAGGCGGCAAACTGCTCGGGGGGGGCGGGCAGCACATCCTGCCCCGAGGCCAGTTGCCAGTTGGTGGCGAGGTCAGTGAGAACTCGTTCGTAGACGATCGCCACGTCGCCGTTGCCGACCTGGCCCGCGAAGTTCATCC
>LVAZ01000526.1 GCA_001603055.1 Victivallales bacterium Lenti_02 | reverse complement strand
GGCCGCCTGCCAGGACAGACGGTTGGCGCGGGGCTGGACATTTTCGGCTTGCAGGGCGGCGACCGGCCGGGGCGGAGCGGTTTTTTCGGGACGCGGCCCCTCGGGCACGAAATCCGCATCGTCGGTCAGGCAGAGCAGGTCCATCTGCGCCGTCTCGTCGGCGGTATGCAGCCGGAATGTGACGGTTCCGCTGAACACTTTCGGCTCGCCTTCGGCCCGGACCCAGGTCCATTCGGTGGCCCGGCCGGTCACGGAAACGTTCCAGTCCCCGGCTCCGATCCGCCAGGTGGAGGTGCCGGAACGGGCACTGCGCAGACGCGCCCAGAGGTAGTAGGGATGGGCGCGGGGAACGGTCACGGCCAGATTCGCCGTTCCCTCGTTCATCTCGGGATGGCGGTAGAGGAAACCCCAGTTCGAAGCGCTGCGCCGGTCCACCCCGAAGGCCAGGCCCGGCCGGTCGTCCGTGCCGAGGTCGCGGATCGAGTTCTCCGCCTCGGCGTAGACCACCAGGCGTGGCGGCTGTCCCACCACCGCCTCGTCCGAGTAGCCGCTTTCCAGCCCGGCGTGCTCCAGACTGGTGACGACATAGTGATAGGGCCGTTCGGCCTCGATGGCGGTGTCGCGGTATGCCGTTCCGGCGACCGGTTCGGGAGTCAGCAGGACATAGCCGTCGCCGCTGGTGGTCGAGCGGTAGACCAGATAGCCGCGCGTCTCGCTGCTGTAGGCGGAGGGCTGCCAAGTCAGGCGAATGGCCCCGTCCTCGACAACCGCCGTCACCGCCTCCGGCGGGCGCGGCCGGGCCATCACCGCCACGTAGTTGCGGAAGCGTCCGGTCATGCTCGATCCGTAGTGGATTTTGGTCGCGTCCGGGGAGAACATGGAGAAGTCCCCGCCCGAGTAGTAGCCGTTGAAGAGATGCTTGGTGTCGACGATGGGCTGGAAGGTGCCGTCGGTGAAGACCTGGAACTCGATGTTGGCGTTCTGCGGGCGGAGGTAGCTGACGAAATGCCAGCCCCGCACCCAGCCCACGAAGAAGCGGGGGTGCTTGGTCCACTGGATGTGGTAGTGGCCGCCGTTGGGGGAGAGGCGGAGGGTGCGGCTCTCGCCGTCGCGGACGCGGGCGATGAGAGTGTTGCCGCCGTCGGTGGCGATGTATTCCCAGTCGGGCGACGGGGATTCGTGCCCGTGCGTGGCGTGGGGCAGATTCCGCCAGAGGTCGTAGAGTTCGTCCAGGCTCAAGCCCGCGGGCAGGCGGACCCCCTGCGCGAACCAGGGCAGGCCGTAGGCGTTCCACTCCTCGCCCTGCGGGTAGCGGACCCGGCCCTCGTGGAAGGCGCGCAGATAGTTGGTGTTGCCGCACAGGGGCGCGGCGATGCAGGTTTTCTCGCCCGTCTCCCGGTCCACCAGCATGCCGGTGCGCAGGGCGATCAGATCGCCGTGTTTCTCATGCTGGAGAATGACGGGCACATGGTTCGCGCCAATCGACCGGCCTTCGGGGCCGATGGGGCGGCCGTCGTAGAGCCCCAACTGGCATACGCGTCAACCTAATGGTTGCTGCCTGCTCTGGCGCATCGGTT
>LVAZ01000067.1 GCA_001603055.1 Victivallales bacterium Lenti_02 | reverse complement strand
GAGCCAGTAGGCGATGTTGCCCAGATGGCAGACCGTGATCGAGCTGCACCCGATATCGGCGGGACAGGCGCAGGGACGGCGGCTGCGGATGCATTCGAGCCAGTTGGCCTTGTGGTCGCGGCTCTCGTACAGCCGGATGTCGTTCGCGCCCCAGCGGGTGCGCAGCAGTTCCGGCGGGTCGGTTTCGAGATAGCCGCGGTTGACCATGATCCGCCCCTTTTCGCCGACGAACTCGACGCCGGCCTTGCCCTCGGCCCCGCCGTGGGTCATGAGCACCCCGTCGGCGTAGCGGTAGGTGAGGCGTTTGTCCAGCCCGTGCTTCGGGGGGAGAATTTCGACCGGGCCGCTGCCGTCCATGCCCAGGGCCCACTGGGCGATGTCGAAGTGATGGGCGCCCCAGTCGGTCATGCCGCCGCCGCCGAAGTCGCGGTAGTGGCGCCAGGCGGGGAACACGTCGTAATCGTCCAGCGGGCAAAGCTGGGAATGGTAGGGCCGCATGGGCGAGGGGCCGACCCACATGTCCCAGTCGAGCGTGGGCGGCGTCGGCTGGGCGGGCAGATAGCAGGGGCCGGGCGGGCCGCCGACATTCACATGGACGGTCTTGACCGCGCCGATGGCCCCGTTGCGCACCAGCTCGCAGGCGAAACGGAACCCGTGTTCGGACCGTTGCTGGCTACCGGTCTGGAAGACGCGCCGGTAGCGCTTGGCGGCGTCGCGGATGGCCTCGGCCTCGCGCACGGTCAGGGACAGGGGCTTCTCGCAGTACACGTCCTTGCCGTGCTTCATGGCCTCGACGGACATGACCGCGTGCCAGTGGTCGGGGCTGGCGATGAACAGCGCGTCGATGTCGGGCCGGACGAGCAGTTCCCGGAAATCGCGGGCGACGGTCAGGCCCCGGTAGTCGCCCCGCTGCGGCTGGGCGTAGTGGTCGCGGATGCGCTTGGCGCATTTGTCGAGCCGGATGGTCTCCACGTCGCAGATGGCCACCACCTGCACGTCCGGACGGTTCAGAAAGAAGCCGATGTGGCCCCACATCATCTTGCCCATGCCGATCAGGGCGATGTTCAGCCGCTCGCTGGGCGCGGCGTCCTGCGCGAAGGCGGGGAGGATTGCGGGCAGCGCCAATCCGGCGGCGCCGCAGCGGAGTACATCTCGGCGGGTGAAGGCGGGTCCCTTGGTGTCCACTGGCAAACCTGCTCCGACTTTGGAATGGGTTCAGCCGGCCCGGCGGCAACCGGCGCGGAAGACGAAAACAGACAGCTCGGAATATCGGGTTCGCCCGCCACTTGTCAACCTTCCCGGCCACATTGGCAGCGGTCGCGGCCAGGCGGCGCCAGATCGGCGACAGGACGCCGCCCCGGCACGGAAAAAAACCGGAAAATTCCTCCTTGGGCGCTTGCACGCCCCCCCGCAGAGAGTTTATTAGGGGAAAGTAGGTGTGTTCTAAGAAAAAAAAGGGGCGCTTAGGTGAGTGCCGGCAGCATCCATGATCTTCTTGGCGGGCGCTGCTATCTGGGTCGTCACGAATACCGCGTGGACACCCAGCGGCGGATTGCCCTGCCCAAGAACTGGCGGCCCGACTCCACGAGCGAAAACAGCTACTACCTGCTCAAGGGGCGCGAGCGCTCCCTGCAGATGGTGCCTGCCAAAGTGTTCCTGCCGTTTCTGCAAAATCTGCTTTCCGTTTCCTTCGCCAACCGGGACGCCTACCTGGCCCTCGGTTCCTTCGGCGAGGGCGCCGAAGAAGTGTCCTGCGACCGTCAAGGCCGCATCACCTTGTCCCCGAACATGATGGAATACAGCGGCATCGACGGGCCGGCCGTGCTCATCGGAGCCGTCACCACCATCCAAATATGGAACCCGGCGAACTGGGAAGCCAGCCGCATGGAGAGCAATGCCTTCATGGATGTGCTCGCCAGCTTCGACCAGCGCCCCGGCACCACGGAGTCCCCGCGCAACTAGCCACCCGCGAACCAACCGCCATGACCGCCCCCCAACACATTCCGGTCCTTGCCGAAGAGGTCCTCCAAGCCTTCGCCGGCCTGCAGCAACCCCGCCTCATCGACGGCACCATCGGGCTGGGCGGCCACTCGGCCATGCTGCTCGAACAGATTCCCGGCTGCGAGATTCTCGGCATCGACCGCGACGACACGGCGCTGCAAGCGGCCGCCCGCCGCCTGGAACCCTACGCCGGCCGGGTCCATCTCTTCCGCGGCCCCTTCTCCTCCCTGGCCGACTTCGCGGCGGAACTCGGCTGGGAGGCGGTGGATGGCGTGCTGCTCGACCTCGGTGTCTCGTCGCCGCAGATCGACACCCCGGCCCGGGGGTTCTCCCACCGCTTCGACGGCCCCCTCGACATGCGCATGGACCGGCGGCTGGCGGAAACGGCGGCCACCATTCTCAACCACGAAAGCGAAGAGGAACTGGCCGACATCTTCTACTGCTACGGCGAGGAACGCCATGCCCGGCAGGTGGCCCGGGCCGTGGTTCGGCGCCGCCAGGAAAAACCCTGGGAGCGGACGGCGGAGTTCGCCGAGCTGGTGGAGCAGGTCGTCGGGCGGGCGAAACACGGACCGCCTCCCGCCACCCGCTGCTTCCAGGCCCTGCGCATCGCGGTGAACGACGAACTGACCGAGCTGGACCGGGTTCTCGAAACGGCGCTGCGGCTGCTGGTTCCCGGCGGACGGCTGGCCGTGATCTCCTTCCATTCCCTCGAGGACCGCATCGTCAAACAGTTCTTCCGCCATGAGGCCAGCACCTGCATCTGCCCGCCCGGCCTGCCGGTCTGCGTCTGCGGCAAAATCGCCACCCTCCGGGCCGTCACCCGCAAACCCGCCGTCGCCAGCGCCGAGGAGCGCGCGCGCAATCCCCGCTCGGCCCCGGCCAAACTCCGCGTCGCCGAAAAGCTCCCTCCGCCCTCCCCCGCAACCACCC
>LVAZ01000525.1 GCA_001603055.1 Victivallales bacterium Lenti_02 | reverse complement strand
GAACCGGTCTACTACTGCCCGCTGGCCATCGGGGACACCGGCTTCGGCATCCGCCAGGAGGGAGTCAACAACCCCACCGGCCCGGTCGGCGCCATCGTCTCCCAGGAATTCACGCCCCAGATCACCTGCCTCGACGACGTGGCCAAAATCCGCAATCCGGAAATCAGCCACGACGCGAACGCCTCGGCGGAACGGCTGGGCGCCATGCGCGAGCTGTTCGCTGGCATCCTCGAAGTCCGTCCGCGCGGCGTGGCCCACCAATGGTTCACCCTGTGGGACAACCTCATCCGCTGGTACGGGGTCCAGGAGGCGATGATGGACTTCATTCTGAACCCGGAACTGGTCCACGCCGCGCTCCAGCGCCTGCTCGATGCCTGCCTCTCCCGACTCGACCAGCAGATTGCCCTCGGCCTGCTCTCGCCCACCAACGGCCCCATGCGGGTCGGTTCGGGCGGCTATGCCTTCAGCGACGAACTGCCCGAATGCGACGGCCTGCCCGGCTCGGTCGGCCCCGGCCAGCAATGGGGTTGCGCCAACGCCCAGATTCTCTCCGAAGTCTCGCCCGCCATGCACGAGGAATTCTCGCTGCGCTACGACCGCCAGTGGCTGGAACGCTTCGCCCTCACCTACTACGGCTGCTGCGAGCCCCTGCATCTGAAGATGGGGATTCTGGAAAGCATTCCCAACCTGCGTAAAATCTCGATGAGCGCCTGGGCCGACCCCGCGCGCATGGCCGAGGAGGGCCGGGGCCGCTACGTGCTGTCCTACAAACCCAATCCCGCCATTTTCGCCAGCGACACCCATTGGCATCCCGAATGGGCATACCGCGAATTGGCCGAGACCCTCGAAAAGACCCGGGGCAGCAAGGTCGAGATCATCATGAAGGACATCAGCACCGTCAAATTCCAGCCCCGGCGGCTCTGGGAATGGGCCGACCTGGCCGTCGCCGTCGCCGACCGCTTCGCCTAGGAACACCATGCGCGTGCAGCTTCTCCGCCTCCCTCAGCTCGATCCCGCCGGGAACCTGGCGTTCGAAGAGCATCTCTTCCGGTCCCGGCAGAACGACGACGCCTGGTTTCTGCTCTACCGCAACGCGCCCTGCGTGGTGGTCGGCCGCAACCAGAACCCCTGGACCGAGTGCGATGTGCGCTGGCTGGCGGAACAGGGCGTCCCCCTCCTCCGCCGCATCTCCGGCGGCGGCACGGTCTGGCACGATCCCGGCAATCTCAACCTCAGCTTCATCCTCCCCCGCAGGGAATACGACCCCGCCCGCTATCTCGACGTGGCGGTGAGCGCCCTGCACGATCTCGGCATCCCCGCCCGGCGCTGCGACCGCCAAAGCCTCTGGGTCGGGGACCGCAAGGTCGCCGGCTCCGCCTTCTCCCTGACCGGCAAAAGCGCCATCGTCCACGCCTGCCTGCTGGTCGCCGCCGACCTCCCCCGCCTGCGCCGCTCCCTGCAACCGCCGGACTGCCATATCGAGGGGCGTTTCCTCCCCTCCGTCCCCGCCCATGTCCGCAATCTCGCGGAAATCCGTCCCGGCCTCGACTGCGAAACCCTCGCCGAAGCCCTGTTCGCCGCCTGCCGCCGCCTGCTGCCCGTCGCCGACCCGACCGCGTCGGACAGCCGGCTCGAACCGTCCGCCGAACTCTTGGCCAAATACCGCAGTTGGGAATGGACCTACGGCCGCACGGCGGAATTCCGCCATGTCGCCGACACCTGCGCCGTCACGGTGAAAAACGGCTGCATCGCCGAAGCCACCCCCGCCGACACCGGCGGACGGCTCGTCGGCTGCCGCTACGAACACCACGCCGTGGCCGCCGCGCTCNNCCCCGGCGGCGGACTAGCTCTCGCCGCCCGTCAGGTTCTGCACCCGGCGCCGGGCCTGCTCCGCCCACATGTGCTGCGGATAGGTCGCGATGTACCGGTTGTACCAGGCCAGGGCCTGCTCCGGCTTCTTGGCCTGCTCGTAGCAGAAGCCCACCCGGTAGACCATCTTCGGAGAGTCGGGATGCTGCGGCCAGGTTCGTGCCGCCCGTTCCCAAATCAGTGCCGCCCCCTCGTAGTTGCCGAAAATCATCCGCATCCGGGCCCCCTTCTGGGTCAACCCCGGCGCCCACGGCTTGTCCGGATTCTCCAGTCCCTTGCGCACCATGAACCCCGAGATGGGAACCACCGAAGCCAGCAGAACCACAACCACGGCGACCGCGATCACCAACCATTTCATGGGAAGCCCTTCCAGAAAAAGCAGGGAGACGGATGCGGGAGGGGACGAAAGAAAACACTACCATACTGTATACGCTTCCGGCAGGCGACGCAAGCACAAAACACCACTCGCCAAGTAGCCTTTTTGGCTCGGCGAGGTTTGGCGGGCTGGTCGAGCGGCTCGGCCTGCCAGAAGAGCCGGTGGTCAGTGCCGAAGGCCCTGAGCT
>LVAZ01000524.1 GCA_001603055.1 Victivallales bacterium Lenti_02 | reverse complement strand
GTCCGGACCAATGGACCGGCGAATGGGCCATTCCGCTGGCCAGCGTCGGCCTGACGGCGGCCCCCGGGCTGAAGCTCGGCTTCAACCTCGGCGTCCTGCGCTCCCCGACCGACGAGTGGCTCGCCTGGGCCGGTGCCCTCGGCCCCAACCACGAGCTCGACAACACCGGCACCATCGTGCTGGAGTAGTCAGAACAACGGGAGCGTGGGGACGGACTTTTCATGGCAGGTAACCGGGGACGGGGGCTTTCTGGCCGGGGTGTGAGTGGCCGGAGCATCCTGCTCCGGTTCTTCATGCCATTCCGGAGCTGGAAGCTCCGGCCACCTTCCCGAAGGCAATCTGGGGACGAACCGGAATCGCAGAAACCGGAGCGTGGGGACAGACTTTTTATGGTAGGACGGGCGTGGGTCCGAGCGTGGGGACAGACTTTATATGATAGGACGGGCTTGACGGGCAGGGGCGGCGGGGTACAATGGGGCAGAGTCACAAAAAGCCCCTCCCATGTCCCGCGCAAGAAATTGGGTATCAAGGAGTTTGGGGACGGGCTTTTTGTGGCAAATCAAGCGACCGGGTGGCAAATAACATCCCGGCATCGTTCAGGCTTTTTGACAACCGGAGGTAGCCGGTGGTCGGTGTTTTGCTCCCCAAAGCGGGAGCCACGTTTCAGCCCGGTCAGAATGGCAGGGTTTCCGAACCATCCCCCCCCATCCTGACCGCGGAAGACGCGCTGGTCTTGTTGCTCACCTACAGCGAGCAGGTACTTTTCCCTGGACACCCGTTTCCCGGCGATGCTCGCCGGGCTGACATGTTGCTCGCCTACAGCGAGAAATCCGGGAAAACCAGTCTCTCACAGAGGCACAAAGGCACAGAGTAATGGAGAGTAGCGAATCGGGCTTCCCTCTCTCCGTGTCTCCGTGTCTCCGTGAGAAAAAGACCCCCTCCCGGTTTTCCTCCACTGCGTCCACTGCGTCCACTGCGTCCACTGCGTCCACTGACAAATAGTCCGGCAACCGGAGGCATCCCCGGCCGACCCACCTTGCCCCGCTTGCATCGCGATGGCCCCGGGCTACGTTTCGCGCCGCCCCGTATTCCGATCAGGCACCCCAGCCGGCAGGTTCGAGTGAGCACCACGACCACGACCACGTTGATATTCCTGTTGACCTACCTCGGCGTGGCGATGGGACGCTATCCGCGCCTTCTCCTCGACCGCACGGGTATCGTCCTGCTGGGGGCCATCGCCATGGTGCTGTATGGCGGGCTGACTCCCGGGGAGGCCCTGGCGGCGGTTCCCTTCCCGACGCTGCTCCTGCTGTACGGGCTGATGGTGATCTCGGCCCAGCTCCGTCTGGGCGGGTTCTACACCTGGCTGGCCCTGCGGGTGACGGCGTGGATCGACCGGCCCGCCGCCTTTCTCTTCATTCTGATGACGACGGGCGGCCTGCTGGCGGCGGTATTGGCCAACGACATCATCTGCCTCGCCTTCACGCCGGTGCTGGCGGTGGCGGCGCGGCGGCGGAAACTGAATCCCCTGCCCTTCCTGCTCGGGCTGGCGATGGGCACCAATCTGGGCTCGGCCTCGACCATGATCGGCAACCCGCAGAGCATGCTGATCGGCGAACTGGGGGGTCTTTCCTTCCGCGCCTTCGTGCTCTGGTGCGCCCCCCCCTCCCTGCTCGGGCTGCTGGCCTCCTACGGCATCCTTTGGCTGCTGTTCCGCAACCGCTTCACCGACCCCGGCGAGCACGAACCCTTCGCGGAGCCGGAATGGCCCTCCCTCAATCCCTGGCAGACGACCAAGGGCCTGCTGGCCGCCACGGCGGCGGTGACTCTCCTCCTGCTCGATTTTCCGCGCGAGTTATCCGTCCTCGCCATCGCCGCCCTGCTCCTGTTCAGCCGCCGGATGCACACCCGCATGGTGCTCGGGCTGGTGGACTGGCACCTCATCACCCTCTTCTGCGGGCTGTTCGTCGTCGGCCGCGCCTTCAGCCAGACCAACCTTCCCGCCCTGGGCCTCGCCTGGCTGGGCGAGCGGGGTTTCGAATTCGGCAACCTCTACCTGCTCTCCTTCTCCTCGGTCCTGCTCAGCAATCTGGTCAGCAACGTCCCGGCCACAGTGCTGCTCGGGCCCCATCTCCCCGTCGGCGCGCCGGAACCATGGTACGTGCTTTCCCTCGCCACCACCTACGCCGGCAACCTCTTCACCATCGGCAGCATGGCCAACCTCATCGTCATCGAGCAGGCCCGCCCCTTCGGCATCCGCGTTTCCTTCTGGGACTACGCCCGAGCCGGCATCCTCGTCACCGCCGCCAATCTCGGCATCCTCATGCTCTGGATTCGATTCATGGCGGGATAGCAAAGGGAACCACGGTGAAACAAACCGACCAAAAAAGCATGGACGGCACCTCCCCGGAGATGTGGGGAAATGCCGCCCAGAGCACCGAACAACCCCGCCGGGGAGCCTGGCTCAAGAACTCCCGCTTCGCCCTGTTCGTCCACTGGGGCCTCTACTCGGAGCTGGCCGGGGAATGGCAGGGCAAACGCCATTTCGGCATCGCCGAATGGATCATGAACCGCGCCCGCATCCCGGCGGCGGAATACGCGAAGGTCGCCGAGCGCTTCAACCCCACCGCCTTCGACGCGCGGGAATGGGTCCGCCTGGCCAAGGCCGCCGGCATGCGCCATGTCATGGTCACCGCCAAGCACCACGACGGCTTCGCCATGTTCCGCTCCCAGGTCAGCCCCTACAACATCGTCGACGCCACCCCCTTCGGGCGCGACCCACTCAAGGAACTGGCCGATGCCTGCCGCGAAGAGGGGCTGCGTTTCGGGGTCTACTATTCGCAGACCCTGGACTGGCACCACCCGCACGGCGTGGGCAACACCTGGGACACCCCGCCCGCCGACCGCGACTTCAAACGCTATCTCCGGGGCAAGGCCATGCCCCAGATCGAGGAACTGCTCACCAACTACGGCCCCCTCGCGGGCATCTGGTTCGACACCCCCGGCCCCATCACCCCCGACGAGTCGAGGGAACTGGTGGACCTCGTTCACCGCCTCCAGCCCGAATGCCTCGTCAACAGCCGCATCGGCAACGGGCTCGGCGACTACGACACCCTCGGCGACCAGGAAATCCCCCGCCTGCCCCGGCCCGGTCTCTGGGAAACCCCGGACACCCACAACGACACCTGGGCCTATTCCCGCTTCGACACCAACTGGAAGAATGCGCGGGAAATCGCCGAGCGGCTGCTGCGCGTGGTCGCCCGCGGCGGCACCTATCTGCTCAACATCGGCCCCGACGGCAAGGGCCGCATCCCGGCGGCCTCCGCCCGCATCCTGCGCGAAGTGGGCGAATGGGTGCATGCCCATGCCGAGGCCATCCACGGTGCCGACCCCACCCCCCTCGGCCCCCTAGCCTGGGGGGACTGCACGGTGGCGGCGGACGGGAAATTCCATCTCCCCGTCTTCCAATGGCCCGATCACGGCCGTCTGCTCGTCCCTGGCCTGCGCTCGCTGCCGAAACGCGCGCGTTTGCTCGGCGGCGGCGAGGTGCGCCCGGAGATGGCGGGCAACCATCTGGCCCTGCATCTGCCTCAGCCCCGGCCCGCCACCCTGACTCCAACCGTCGCCCTCGAATGGGACACCCCTCCGGCAACCGAGCGCCTGGACTGCCTTCTGTCCGGGTGCCGCAACACCCTGGAAACCGCCGTGGCCAAACGCCAGGGCTGCGAACTCCGCGCCGTCCGCTGGATGGAGAAATTCGGCGACTGGAAACACGCCGAATGCCTGACCGACTGGCAAGCAGGCGAGAGTTCGGCATCCTGGGATTTCCACACCCTCGAACCCGGTTCCTTCCATCTCGACCTCGAATACACCTGCCCCGAAGAAGGCGACTACTCGGCGTGGTCCGTCGAAGTCGCCGGAACGGAAACGGTCTTTCCCCTCATCGACACCGGGGAACGCGCCAAGCGGGCGGCCTTCGGCGGCCCGTTCCCCCGCTTCCGCACCTACCGAATCGGCCTGCTCGACCTGCCTGGGCCGGGGCAGTATTGTCTAACCTTACGGCCCCTGACCAACGGTGCCCCGCGCGTCGCGTCCCTGATCCTCGAACCCGCGACCTGACGGAAGGAAATCGCCCATGCTCCGCCGAATCACTGCACTCGCCTGCATCATGGGCTGTATCCCTGCCATCGAGGCACAAACGAGTCCCGCCATGCCAAAAACCGAGGACTTCACCCTCATGTGGTGGGCCGAAGGGTTTCCCTCGCACACCCCGGCGGCCCCCTGGCTGCGAGTCATTCAGACCGGCCACTACGCCCTGGCCCTGAACACGGAAACCCTGCGGATTCCCCATCTCGGACCCGTCGCCCCCGGCTTGGACTACACCACCGCCGCCCTGGCGGACAACCGGGCCTGGAACCAACTGCCCCCCGCCGACCTGGACTTGGTCATCACGGTGGACGGCACGGAGTACCGCGCCACCGGCGGCGGCAAATGGACGAACTTCGCCGGACCGCGCCTGATCGAGTCGGGCCGTTTTCTGCAACGAGCCGACGTGACAAATGTGGTGTTCCAGGCGGCGGACGGCACCCGGCTCGCCGCCGAAGCCCGCTTCGAGACCGTGGCCTGGCCGGACCGCCTGGCCCTCGTCCTCGCCGCCCGGCCAGTCCGCTCGCCCATCCCCGTCGGCGAAGCCGCCTTCGGCCGCCTCGGCGGGGGCTTCGGCTTCGACGGCACCAACCACCTCGATGTCCCCCACGACCCGGAACTCGAACCGGAACAATTCACCCTCGAACTCTGGGCCTACCTAGCCGCCGATTCCATGCCCTCGGGACATGCCTGGCTGGTGGGGAAAAACCACAACGAATGGGCGGAAGGCAACTACGGCATCATGCTGGCGGGAGGCATCCCCCGAGCCTATCTCAACATCGGCGGCGGCCGCGAAAACAGTTTCCATGTCGCCGCCCCCGCTCTGCCCGCCGAGCGCTGGAACCATCTGGCCGCAACCTACGACGGCAATGTCCTCCGCTTCTACCTGAACGGCAACCCCGCAGGCAGCCAGACCATCGGGCGCACCCGGCAACCGGGCGACGGCAGCCTGGTGATCGGGCGACGGCCCGACCGGGCCGGCAACGGCTACTATTTTCGCGGTGCGCTGGATGAAATCCGCCTCCATGACCACGCCCTCGAACCCGCCGAAATCCGCCAGCGCTACGAAGCCCCCGAAACCGTCGCCCCCGACCGCCAACCCGTCCGGGAATGGACCTTCCGCCCCGACGGGCAGGCGATGGCCGAACGGTCGGGGGCAGTCTGGCGGACCGGGGCGATGGAACTCCGCCTGTCGGCCGGCGGAACCACCCTCCGCCAGACTTGGGACCTGCCCGAAAACGAGACATGGGAATCGCCGCAGTGGCGGGAAGTCGCCCTCGCCTTCGACCCAGCCGCCTTCCGCCTCGCGGAACCGTGCCCCGTGACGGTCGCCGCC
>LVAZ01000523.1 GCA_001603055.1 Victivallales bacterium Lenti_02 | reverse complement strand
CTACACCCGCGAGGACGTGGACTACACCATCCGCGGCATGGCCGAGACCGGCCACGAGCCGGTCAGCTCGATGGGTGCGGACGTACCTCTGGCGGTGTTCTCGGAGAAGCCCCAGCTCCTCTACAACTACTTCAAGCAGCTCTTCGCGCAGATCACCAACCCGGCCATCGACCCGATCCGCGAGGAGCTGGTGATGTCGCTGATGACCTTCATCGGCAACCATCCCAACATTCTCGAGGAAACCCCCTCTCCCGCCCGTCTCATCAAGCTGCGCCATCCCATCCTCTCGAACGAGGACCTGCGCTGCCTGCGCGAGCAGAACATCCCCGACTTCCGGCTCGTCACCCTCGATATCGGCTTCCCCGCCGGGGGCGACGGCGCCGTTCTCGAACAGGCGCTCCGGGACCTCTGCCGGCGGGCCGAGCGCGCCGTGCGCGACGGGTTCCGGCTGGTCGTGCTCTCGGACCGGCGGCTGGACCGGGAGCAGGCGGCGATTCCCGCCCTGCTGGCGGTCGCGGCCGTCAACCAGCACCTGGCCCGCCTCGGTCTGCGCACCGGCTCGGGGCTCATCGTCGAGTCCGGCGAGCCCCGCGAGGTCATGCACATGGCCCTGCTGGTCGGCTTCGGCGCCACCGCCGTCAATCCCTGCCTCGCCTTCGAGACGGTGGCCGATCTGGCCCTGAGCGAGGAGCTGGGCAAGACCCGCGACGTGGCCCGCGCCATCGAGTCCTACATCGAGGCCATCTGCAAGGGCCTGCTGAAGATCATGTCCAAGATGGGCATCGCCACCCTGCGGAGCTACCGCAGCGCCCAGGTCTTCGAGGCCATCGGCATCCGCCGCGAGGTCATCGATGCCTGCTTCACCGGCACCGCCTCCCGCATCGAGGGCATCGGCTACCACGAGATCGCCGCCGAGGCCAACGCCCGCCACGCGGACGCCTTCGCCAACGTCCAGCCCTGGACCCGCAACGTCCTCCCCGTCGGCGGCCGCTTCAAGTTCCGCAAGGAGGGCGAGCGCCACCTCTGGACTCCGGAGACCGTCCACCTGCTTCAGCAGGCCACCCGCACCGGCGACGCCGCGCTCTACCGCGAGTACGCCAGGCGGATCAACGACCAGAGCCAGGCCCAGTTCACCCTCCGCGGCATGTTCCGCCTCAAGCCCGGCCAGCCCGTCCCCCTCGATGAGGTCGAGCCGGCCAGCGAGATCGTCCGGCGCTTCGTCACCGGGGCCATGTCCTTCGGCTCGATCAGCCGCGAGGCCCACGAGACCCTCGCCATCGCCATGAACCGTCTCGGCGGCATGAGCAACTCCGGCGAGGGCGGCGAGGACCCCGCCCGCTACCAGCCCCTGCCCAACGGCGACAGCCGCTGCAGCGCCATCAAGCAGATCGCCAGCGGCCGCTTCGGCGTCACCATCGAGTACCTCGTCAACGCCCGCGAACTCCAGATCAAGATCGCCCAGGGCGCCAAGCCCGGCGAGGGCGGCCAGCTCCCCGGCCACAAGGTCAACAAGGAGATCGCCCGCGTCCGCCACTCGACCCCCGGCGTCACCCTGATCTCCCCCCCGCCCCACCACGACATCTACTCGATCGAGGACATCGCCCAGCTCATCTTCGACCTCAAGAACGCCAACCCCAAGGCCCGGGTCTCGGTGAAGCTCGTCGCCGAGGCCGGCGTCGGCACCATCGCGGCCGGCGTGGCCAAGGCCAAGGCCGACATGGTCCTCATCAGCGGCTACGACGGCGGCACCGGCGCCTCCCCCATGTCCTCGATCCACCATGCGGGCGCGCCCTGGGAACTCGGCCTCGCCGAAACCCAGCAGACCCTGGTCCTGAACAACCTGCGCGAGCGCATCCGGGTGCAGACCGACGGCCAGCTCAAGACCGGGCGCGACGTGGTCGTCGCCGCCCTTCTCGGCGCCGAGGAGTTCGGCTTCGCCACCACCGGCCTGGTCGTCAACGGCTGCGTCATGATGCGCTGCTGCCACCAGAACACCTGCCCGGTCGGCGTCGCCACCCAGGACCCCAAGCTGCGCAAGCGCTTCCGCGGCAAGCCCGAGTACGTCGTCAATTTCTTCCACTTCATCGCCGAGGAGGTGCGCGAGCACATGGCCCGGCTCGGCTTCCGCACCATCGACGAGATGGTCGGCCGCACCGAATGCCTGGAAATGGACGACGCCGTCGACTTCTGGAAGGCCAAGGGGCTCGACTACTCGCGCCTGCTCGGCTTCCGCCCGCCCGCGGACGCTTCCCGGCGCTGCGTCGCCAAGCAGGCCCACGCCCTCGACGACGCGCTCGACCTCGACCTCATCGAGGCCGCCCGCCCCGCCCTCGAGAAGGGCGAGCCCGTGGTCATCGAGCGCGCCATCCGCAACCTCAACCGCACGGCCGGCACCATGCTCTCCGGCCGCATCGCCGAGCGTTACGGCCTCAAGGGCCTTCCCGAGGACACCATCCGCGTCCGCTTCACCGGCGCGGCCGGCCAGAGCTTCGGCGCCTTCGCCGCCCGCGGCGTCACCCTCGAACTCGAAGGCGAGGGCAACGACTACGTCGGCAAGGGACTCTCCGGCGGCAAGATCATCATCCGGCCCGAGCCGGGCGTCACCTTCGACCCCTCGCGCAACATCGCGGCGGGCAACGTCCTGCTCTACGGCGCCACGGCCGGCGAACTCTACGTGAACGGCCGCGTCGGCGAGCGCTTCGCCATCCGCAACAGCGGCGCCACCGCCGTCGTCGAGGGCGTCGGCGACCACGGCTGCGAGTACATGACCGGCGGCCGGATCGTCATCCTCGGCCCCACCGGCAGCAACTTCGCAGCCGGCATGAGCGGCGGCCTCGCCTACGTCTACAGCCAGAACAGCGAATTCGACAACCGCTGCAACCTCGACATGGTGGACCTGGAGCTGGTGGTCGACGACCGGGACAAGCAGGAACTGCGCACCCTCGTCGAGAACCATCTCCGCTACACCGGCAGCGCCAAGGCCCGGCACATCCTCGAACACTGGGAGGACGAGCTGCCCAAGTTCGTCAAGGTCTTCCCCATGGAATACCGCCGGGTTCTCGGCCTCATGACCCCCGAAGACGAAAAGACCGACCGCGAAGAGGTGATCCATGGGTAAGATAGGCGGATTTCTCGAACACGACCGGCAGGAGCCCGGCTACCGGCCCCGCGAGGAGCGCCTCGGCGACTTCCGCGCCGTCGAGCTGCGGCTCTCCGACAAGGAACTCCACCAGCAGGCCGCCCGCTGCATGGGCTGCGGCATCCCCTTCTGCCACGGCTCGGGCTGCCCGGTGGACAACGTCATCCCCGAATTCAACGACATGGCCTACCGGGGAAAATGGCGGGAGGCCCTCGACATCCTCCTCTCCACCAACCCCTTCCCCGAGTTCACCAGCCGCATCTGCCCCGCCCCCTGCGAGGCCGCCTGCGTCCTCGAACTCAGCAACGGCCAGCCCGTCGCCATCCGCGAAATCGAGAAGGCCGTCAT
>LVAZ01000007.1 GCA_001603055.1 Victivallales bacterium Lenti_02 | reverse complement strand
ATCTTCCACCCCGCCCCCTCCCCCTACGGCATCCCCTACCGCTGCCTCTACTCGAAGAACATCGCCAACCTGATGTTCGCCGGGCGCAACATCAGCGCCACCCACGCCGCCATGAGTTCCAGCCGCGTCATGGCCACCTGCGCCCTCCTCGGCCAGGCCGCCGGCACCGCCGCCGCCATCGCCGTCGACCAGGACACCACCCCGCGCGGCGTCTACCAGAACCACCTCGCCGAACTCAAGCAGACCCTGATGGAGGACGACTGCTACCTGCCCTGGAACGCCCGGCGCATTCCCGAACTCAGCCGCCAGGCCACCCTCGCCGCCTCGGCCGGCGATCCCGAGCCCCTGCGCAACGGCGTCGACCGCCCCGTCGGCACCGCCGCCAACGACTGGGCCGGCGTCCCCGGCACCGACTGGGTCCAGTACGAATGGCCTGCGGCCACGGCCGTCGCCGAGGCCCGCATCGTCTTCGACAGCAACCTCAACCGCAAAGGCAAGGGGGCCTGCGCCAAGAACGAGGAGAAGAACTGCCTCTCTAACTATCCCCTCAACCAGCCCCCCCGCACCGTCCCCGAAACCCTGACCCGGGCCTTCCGCCTCGACGCCCGCCTGCCCGACGGCTCGTGGCAGACCGTCTACGAGGAAACCAACAACTTCCAGCGCCTGGTCCGCGTCCCCCTCGCCCTCGCCACCGACGCCGTCCGCCTCGTCCCCCTCGCCACCTGGGGGGCCGAATCCGCCCGTCTCTTCGCCTTCGACCTCCGCTGAACCACCCGCAAAGGAGACAAATCCACATCGGAAAACCCGGTCGCCCGAAGGATTTCCGCCCGTTTTCCCGGTCAACTGGTATTTTTTTGCCCTTTTTTAGTTGCGATTGGTGCATGGCAGGTGTATCGTCGCATAGTTTTCGGTGGGTGTTCGCAGGTATGGGCATCCAGGAGTAATGTCGTTTCGCTGGTTCTCGCCGCCTGCGGGCTTCCCGGCAACCACATTGTCCCATCCCCAACCTTCCCCCCCCGAGTTTCCCAGTAGTCTGCCGTAGTCAACCCAGGCAAGTCAAAAGCAGGAGAGTCTGATCATGATGTACGCAATTATGGCAGTGGCCTTCATCGGCATGGTCATCGGTCTGCAGAAGGAAAAAGGCGGGGCCGCGTGGGGCCGTCCCATGGCGATTCTCTGTATCCTCATTGCCCTGGGCGCGGCCGGCGTCACCATGTTCGGCGGTGGCGGCGGCAGTTCCAAGGCGGCGGACATCAACACCAAGTACCAGATGATCAAGGGCGAAGTCATCGGCAACGAGCTGGCCAAGAACTTCGCCGGCAAGCGCGTTCTCTTCCTGCTTCCCCCGGAAACCCCCGTGGCGAGCGGCCAGACCGGCGACCTCCCCTACAAGGCCGTCCTGGGCAGCCTCAAGAAGGCCCTCAGCGGAGCCCAGGTTGTCGCTGAAGTCGAGCCCAAGATGCCCGCCGACATCAAGGCCAAGGTCCAGGCGCAGATGCAGGCCGGCGGCGAGGACATGGGCATGATGGAAGGCCAGATGTGGTTCAACGTCGCCGCCCTCAACAAGGAACTGGCGCCCTACAAGGGTCAGTTCGACCTCATCGTCTGCCTCACCGGCCTGCCCGGCGTGGAGACCGGCGACATGGCCATGATGGCCCCCGGCGTCCGCCAGGAACCCTACACCAAGCTGGACATCTGGACCGACGCCAACGTCAAGATCGCCCTGGTCGAAGGCGGCATCAACCGTCTCGGCAAGGGCATCAACGACGGCAAGATCGTCGCCGCCGTCACCTACAAGCAGCAGATCGCCAGCGACGCCTGGGACAAGCAGCCCCCCAGCGACCTCAAGGCCGCCTTCGACATGCGCTTCGTCCTCATCACTCCCCAGAACGTCCGGGAGCACATGAGCTACTTCACGCGCTAAGCCGCGGAACCGGGGGGCCTGTCCCCCCCTCTCTGACCACCTTGCCCGCCGGACCACCCGGCGGGCATTTTTCTGGCTGGCACCCGTTGGTGTTAAGGAGAATGTCATGGCCTCCCGTTTTCCCGCATCGCTCCGGCAGGAAGTCTATCTCGCCAACCTCCGTCTGGTCGAGGCGGGCCTGGTGATCGGCACCTGGGGCAACGCCAGCGGCTACGACGCGGACTCGGGGCTGGTGGCGATCAAGCCCAGCGGCATCCCCTACGGCGACCTGCGCCCGGAGCATCTGGTGGTGGTGGACCTCGACGGCACAGTGGCCGAGGGCGAGCTGCGGCCCTCCTCCGACCTTGCCACCCACCTCGAACTCTACCGCCGTTTCCCCGGTCTCGGCGGCGTCGCCCACACCCATAGCACCGCCGCCACCGCCTTCGCCCAGGCCCGCCGCCCCCTGCCCTGCCTCGGCACCACCCATGCCGACCACTTCCGCGGCACCGTCCCGGTGACCCGCGAGCTGCATCCGGAAGAAACCGCCAGCGACTACGAGCTGAACACCGGGCGCGTCATCGTCGCCACCTTCGCCCATCTCGAACCGCTCCAGATTCCCGCCGTGCTCGTGGCCCAGCATGGCCCCTTCACCTGGGGCCATTCCCCCCTCGCGGCCAGCGAGAACAGCGTGGTTCTCGAAGCCGTGGCCCAGATGGCCCTCCACACCTATGCCCTGGCGGCGGACGCCAAACCCGCGCCCGACCATCTCGTCGACCGCCATTTCCTGCGCAAACACGGCCCCGGCGCCTACTACGGCCAGCGCTAGGCGCAACCCCGTTCAGGGCAGCACATGCCCCTGCCGCCGGTAGGCGGTGGGGGACTGGGCGTAGGTGCTCTTGAACATCTTGCTGAAATGGAAGGGGTCCGGCCAGCCGACCCGCGCGCCGATTTCCGCCACCGTCAGATCGCTGTCCCGGAGCAGCGCGGCCGCCATCTGCAAGCGCAGCCGTTTGGCATACTCGAAGGGGCTGGTGTCGGTCAACGCCTTGAAGCACCGGTGGAACTGCCCCTGGGACAGCCCGGCCACCGCGGCGAGCTGGTCCACCCGCAGCGGCTCGGTGAAATGCCGGTCTAGGTGTTCGAGCACCGGCAGCAGACGGGGCAGACCGGCCAGCCGCTGCGCGGCGGCGGGACGCATGGGGGCCAGAGTCAGCGCCTCGCCCAGCAGGCGGTAGCACAGCTCCTGGCGGCGCGCGGCGAGCAGGAAAGGAACCACGCTTTCCCCTTCGAGCGAGGCAAGCTGTTCCAGAATCTCCCCGATCCGCGCCCCGGCCGCCGCCGGCAGCAGCATGGGCAAATCGAGAAATCCCAGCAAATCCACGCCGGGAAACACCTCGAACGCCACCAGCGCCGCCGTGTAGTGCATCCCCTCGGGCGGAAACGCCCGCGACCGCCGCCGCAGATGGGCCGGATAGCACACCACGCTCCCCGCCCCGCGCACCATCCGGGCAAACCCCGACTCCGCCCCGAATTCCGTCTCCACCCGCCCGCTCCGGGTCAGCACGAAGGCAACCTGCGGACGCGCCACCCACGGCGTGCTCTCCCCGCCGGGAATGTGGGTCCGGATCACGCGCACACAGCGGGCCGAAATCTGGAAATTCATCCGCACACTCCGAAATACATCAGGATACTACATGCTTTTGAGAAAAAACACCATTCCATAACACAATCAAATATACCATGTTACACCAATGCACAAAACTATCAAAGACCGAAAAGAGCATGAAATGGCGAGCTTTTCCGCCATCCCTGCAAACGTGAAAACCAGTACCGGGAGTCTTGCCCCATGAGCATCCAGCGCATCCTTCCCCGCCCGCGTTTCACCCTGATCGAGCTGCTCGTCGTCATCGCCATCATCGCCATTCTGGCCTCGATGCTGCTGCCCGCTCTCCAGCAGGCCCGCGAGAAAGCCCGCGCCATCTCCTGCACGGCCAACCAGAAACAGATTGGCCTGGCCATGCTCATGTATCTCGACGACAACAAGGACACCTACCCCTGCGCCGACCTCGCCCCCCGCTGGCATGTCCTCTGGCTGCCCTATTGCGCGGGTGCGAAAAAGGTCTTCTACTGCCCCTCCGACACCCGCTCGGAGAAGGACTGGGACACCGACGACCGCTACTTCAGCTACGGCTACAATCTGCGCGGACTCGGCGCCAACAGCGGCGCGGACCCGATCAGCGGCACCACCAAAAGGTACGCCATGTCCCTCGTGCAGATCAGGAAACCCACGAACACCCTGGTGATTGTGGACAGCCACCGTTTCAGCGGCACTCCCGTCGGCAGCTACTACATCGCCGTGCCGGATGCCGCCCTGTCGAGCGACTATCTCCCCTACCAGAGACACAACGACCGCTCCAACGTCCTCCACGTGGACGGCCATGTGGACGCCTACCTGACCACCCGCCTCAAGACCACCGACCTGGCGGGCAACACCCCCGCCATCAACAACTACAGCATCTGGAGCCCGCTCCACTAGTGATCGACCTCCGTTTCCGGGGCACGGGCAAGTTCTTCCCCGTTATTGTTGACAGGGAAGCCGGAACGCTCCACCTTTGCGTTCTATCCTCCCCACCCCAGAACGAGCCTGGCATGACGACACCCTCCTCCCCCCGAGAAACCCACGGCGACGCCCTCCGGGCCATTCCCGGACTGCTCCTGGCCTTGTCCTGCATGGCGAGCGTGCCTCTCTTCCTGCGCTACCTGACCCAATTCGACACGCTGGACGCCTGGACGGTCAACGCCGTGCGCTACGGCACCGTCGCGGGCATCTGGTTGCCCTTCGCCATTCTCCGCTCGCGCCGGTTCCCCGCCGAACGGCGGGTCTGGCGGGACGCCCGCGGCACCGCCCTGGCCAATCTGGTCGGCCAGATTTGCTGGGCCATCGGTGCCTACTACAACGAGGCGGGCGTGATCGCCTTCGTCGTGCGCAGCAGCTTCCTTTTCTCCGCCGTCTACAGCGTGGCACTGCTGCCGGCGGAACGGGCGACCGTGCGCCGCCCCCGGTTCTGGCTCGGCGCGGCAGGCGTCGCGCTCGGCCTGGTGCTCCTGTTCGGCGAGGCCCTCAAATCGGGGAAAAGCTCGCCCAAAGGCCTGTTCATCCTGCTGGTGGCGGCCGCCGCCTGGGGGCTCTACTGGGTGCTGGTGAAACGGGACCTGGGCGGGCACGACCAGCGGCTCTGCTTCGCCGTCAATTCGATCTACACCGCCGGGGCGCTGATCGTGGCCATGTTCCTGTTCGGCGACTGGCCGGCCCTGGCCGGGGTTCCCCCCCGGCTCTGGGGCGTGCTGGTTGTCTCGGCCATCGTCGGCCTGGTCTTCTCCCATGTCCTGATGTATCGGACCATCCAGATCGTCGGCCCCGTCGTCACCAGCGGCAGCACCTGCATCCAACCCTTCCTGACCACGCTGGGCGCCTGGTTCTTCCTCGAGGAAATCCTCCTGCCAACCCAATGGGCGGGGGGGTGCCTGCTGGTGGGCAGCAGTCTCCTGCTCCTCTCGCTCAAGCTGGGACCGCAACCGGTCCTGCCCCCGATCACCCTCCCCGTCGAAGCCGCCCCCGCCATTCCCGAAAGGACACCGGCCCCATGAAAGGCATACGCATCGTCTGGCCCGCCCCCGGGCTGGCGGCGGTGGAGGAATTCGACATCCCCGCCCCAGCGCCGGACACCGTGCTGCTCGAAACCGAGTGCAGCGTGCTCAGCGCCGGCACCGAGAAAGCCTGGCTCCTCGCCAAGCCGAACACCTCGGGGCAGTTCCCCCAGTATCCCGGCTACAGCGCGGCGGGACGGGTTCTCGAGGCGGGGGCCAACGTGAAAGAATTCCGTCCCGGCGACCGGGTCGTCGCCTACCACAGCGCCCACGCCAGCCATACCGTGAAGCACCCCCGCGACCTGGTCCGCATCGAGGACGCCGCCGTGCCCGCCAACGAGGCCGCCTTCACCATCATCGCCGCCATGTCCCTCCAGGGCGTGCGCAAGGCCCGGATCGAGCTGGGCGAAACGGTCCTGGTCATGGGGCAGGGCCTGCTCGGGCTCTTCGCCACCCAGTTGGCCCGCCTCAGCGGCGGGCTCCCGACCATCGCCCTCGATCTCGACGAAAAGCGGCGGCAACTGGCTCTCGAACTCGGCGCCGACCACGCCCTCTCGCCGCAGGCCGAGGACTTCGCCGAATCTTTCCGCGCCCTGACCGGCGGCAAGGGGGCCAACGCGATCATCGAGGTCACTGGTGCCGCCCCGGCCATGAATCTGGCCCTGGAATGCGCCGCCTGGCAAGGCCGCATCGTCGCCCTCGGCTGCTCGCGGGAAAAGGCCGACGGCGTCGATTTCTACCAGCAGGTCCACAAGCCCGGCGTCGCCATCATCGGTGCCCACAACTTCGTCCGCCCCGCCCACGACTCGTCGCCGGGACACTGGACCATGCGCGACGACCTCCGCGCCCTGCTCCGCATGATCGCCGCCGGACGCCTGCATGTGCGCCCCATGATCTCCGAACAGGTCTCCCCGGAACAGGCCCCCGCCATCTACCGCCGTCTGGTCGAGACGGACTGCCCGCCCCTGGGAATCGTTTTTGACTGGCAGGACAAGGAATCCAGACCATGAACGACCGCATCCGCATCGGCCAAATCGGCATCGGCCACAACCACGGCTCGGGCAAGATGGCCGCCCTGCGCAAACTGACCGACCACTTCGAGGTGGTCGGGGTGGTCGAAGCCGATCCCGAATGGCGACGCAAACGCGGGAACGACCCCGCCTACAAGGGCCTCCCCTGGCTGACCGAGGCGGAACTTCTCGCCATGGAGGGGCTGGACGCCGTCGCGGTGGAGACGGACGTCCCGAATCTGATTCCCGCCGCCAAACGCTGCCTGGAAGCAGGCTGCCACATCCACCTGGACAAGCCCGGCGGCGAAACCATGGGGCCGTTCCGCGAGGTGCTGGAGCTGGCGGACAGCAGGAACCTGTTCGTGCAGATGGCCTACATGTACCGCTACACGCCGGCCATCCAGCTCTGCCTCCAGGCGGTGAAGGAAGGCTGGCTGGGCCGGGTGTTCGAGGTGCATGCGGTCATGAGCCGCATGGATGGCATGGACTACCGGAAGTGGCTCGGCCAGTTTCAGGGCGGGGCCATGTACATCTTCGGCTGCCACCTCATCGACCTCGTCGTCAGCATGCTCGGCGCGCCCGACCGCGTGACCCCCTACCTCCGGCGGACGTGGCACGAGAAGGACGACCTTTTCGACAACGGGCTGGCCGTCATGGAGTACCCCCACGCGACCGCCACCATCCGCACGTCGGTGGTCGAGGTCGAGGGCTTCCGGCGGCGGCAACTGGCAGTCTGCGGCGACAAGGGAAGCTGCGAGATCCAGCCGCTGGAGTACAACGGTCCCAAGCCCAGGGAGACGGTGGTCCGGCTGACCTTGGCCGAGGCCGCCGGCGGCTACGAGGCCGGTTGCCACGAGTTCGAGATGGAAACCCCCAAGGGACGCTATGACGCGCAGCTCATCGACTTCGCCGAGATGATCCGGGGCAACAAGCCCAATCCCTATCCAACCAGCCATGAGTTGATCGTTCAGGAAGCCACCCTTGCCGCTAGCGGCATTCAGCTACAGGAGTAAGGAATCCATGATACTGCAAGGCAAAGTCGCACTCGTGACCGGTTCGGCCGGTGGTATCGGTCGGGCCGTCGCCCAACGGTTCGCCGCCGAAGGCGCCAGCGTGGTGATCAACGACATCGACGCGGCCAAGGTGGAAGCCACCGTGGCCGGGATCGAGGCCGCCGGCGGCAAGGCGTTCGGAGCCGTGGCCGACGTCCGCAGGACGGCGGAGGTCGAGAAGATGGTCGCCGAGGCAACGGCGGCTCTGGGGCCCATCGACATCCTGGTGAACAATGCCGGCGGCAGCGCCCGCAAGCGCGGCGGCCCCTTCGACCAGACCACCGAGGAAATCTGGGACTGGGTCATCGGCGTGAACCTGAAAGGCACGATGATCTGCACCCACACCGTCATGAAGCAGATGATGGAGCGGAAGACCGGGGCCATCGTCAACATGGGCTCCATCGCCCCCTGCACCGCCGGGTTCAACGGGGTGGACTACGTGGCGTCGAAAGGCGGCATCATTGCCATGACGCGGACGTTGGCCAAGGGCCTCGGCCCCCACGGCATCCGGGTCAACTGCATCTCCCCCGGCGCCATCGAGACCGAGGGCGTGATGCCCGACGACAAGATCAAGGAGAACTTCCGCAAGAGCACCTACCTGGGACGCAATGGCCGCCCCGAGGAAGTGGCCAGCCTCGCCCTGTTCCTGGTGTCCGACGAGGCCGCCTTCATCACCGGCCAGAACTACATCATCGACGGCGGGCGCAGCCTGGGAGGCCAATGATGCGCATACCCGGCAAAGTGGCGATTGTCACGGCGGGAGCCGGCCGCATCGGCCAGGCCATCTCCCGGCGGCTGGCGGCGGAAGGCGCGGCGGTCACGGTCAATGACCTCAACGCGGAACGCGCGGAGGCCGTGGCCGAGGAAATCCGCCAGGCCGGAGGCCGAGCGCTTGCCTGGCCGGCGGATGTCAGCAAGAGCGACGAGGTCCGCCACATGGTCGCGGGGACAATCGAGGCCTTCGGGGGACTCGATATCCTGGTCAACAACGCGGGCGGCAGCGCCGGCCTGCTCAAGAAGCTGACTCTCTTCGAGCATTCCGACGAGGAGGTCTGCGACTGGGTGGTGAACCTGAATCTCAAGGGCACCATGGTCTGCTCGCGGGCCGTTCTCGCCCCGATGATCGAGCGCGGCGGCGGCAAGATCGTGAACATGGGGTCGATTGCGGGAACCGTCGGCATCATCGAGCGGGTGGACTACTCCGCCGCCAAGGGCGGCATTATCGCCTTCACCGCCGCCCTGGCCATGGAGGTGGGGCACCACAACATCAACGTGAACTGCATCTCGCCCGGCGCCATCGTCCCTCCCCCGGCGGAAAACGAGGACGACAACTACCTCGGACGCTACGGGCGGCCGGACGACGTCGCGAACCTGGCTCTTTTCCTCGCTTCCGACGAATCCGACTACATCACCGGCCAGAACATCATCATCGATGGCGGCAGAGCGCTCGGCCCAAAGACGCAGGCACTCCATAAGCTGCCACCCCTCAAGCGCAAGGGAGATGCCCAATGAGCAGAATCTGGCGAATCGGCGTGGTGGACCATTACCGGAAACGCGCCAAGGGCGACCACGGCACCCACATGGCCTTTGCCGGCCTGCCCAATGCCGAAATCGTGGCCGTGGCCGACCCCGACGAGGAGAGCCGTCTGGCCACCCAGCGCGAAACCGGCGCGCCCCGGCTCTACACGGACTGGACCGAACTGCTGGACCGGGAGAAGCCGGACATCGTCTG
>LVAZ01000522.1 GCA_001603055.1 Victivallales bacterium Lenti_02 | reverse complement strand
GCTCGAACTCGGCCAGCAAAGCGGCCACCCGCTGGCGGTTCTCGACCGCGAAACGGGGTTTCCGGCTGCGCTGGTCGCCCGCCTCGAAGGTCCGCTCGGGACCGATTTTCCCGGTCAGCAGCCCCTGGGCCAGGGGCGAATAGGCCAGAAAGGCCACTTGGTGCTCGGCACAGTACTCGAGGTTTCCGGCGGCCTTGGGCCGGTCGAGCATGCCGAACAGCTCCTGGTCGCTGTCGAGCGGACCGCAGGCGGCGTACTGGGCAAGCTGGGCGGGCGTGGCGTTGCTGGCCCCGATGGCGCGGATTTTGCCCTCGTCCTTGAGCGCGAGCAGAGCGGCCATGGTGTCCTCGACGGCGGTGGTGGTTTCCTGCCAGTGGGTCTGGTAGAGGTCGATCACCTCGGTGCCGAGACGCCGCAGGCTGTTCTCGACTTCGCGCCGGATGGATTCCGGGGCGAGGAAGCGGTGGATTTTCCGGTCGGCCCCCTGGCGGGGATGCTCCTCGTCGCTGGCGAAGAAGAAATCCCCGCCGGCCCAGTCCCAGACCAGCCCGCACTTGGTGGCCAGAACCACCTGGTCGCGGCGGCCGGCGATGGCCTTGCCGACGATTTCCTCGGAGCGGCCGAAGCCGTAGACGGGCGCGGTGTCGAGCAGGTTCATGCCCTCGTCCAGGGCGGCGTGGATGGCGCGGACGGCGGCGGCCTCGTCGGTGCCGCCCCACATCCAGCCGCCGATGGCCCAGGTGCCGAGGCCGACGACGGAGGCGGGAATGCCGGAAGAGCCAAGCGGACGGTATTGCATAGGGGAACTACCTTGTCTGGTTGAGGGAATGCGTTCCCTACCCTACTGGAACCCGGCAAACCTGCAAGCCTCGAACACGCCGCCAGAGTTGACATCGCGGCCCTTCATAGGAAAGTATTGCCGTTCGGGGGGTGCGCCCTCCCGGTATTCGCTTCGATCCCAACGGCAAAACGGAGCTAGGCATCGCATGGCAGAGCAACGGGAACACTGGGGAAGCGGCCTGGGATTCATCCTGGCGGCGGCGGGTTCGGCAATCGGGCTGGGGAACATCTGGCGCTTTCCCTACATCACCGGCGAGAACGGCGGTGGTGCCTTCGTCCTGGTCTATCTCATCTGCATCGTGCTGGTGGGCCTGCCGGTCATGCTCTGCGAGATCGCCCTAGGCCGGCACACCCAGCGGAACCCGGTGGGCGCCTTCAAGGCCGTCAGCCCGCGTTCGTCGGCAGTCGCCCACATGATCGGCGTGGGTATCCTGCTGAACGCCTTTTTCCTGTTCTGCTTCGGCCACTGGGGCACGGGCCTGCTGGCGGCGGCACTGGGCATTCTGGTGTTCCGGCTGGGATGGGTGGTCGTTGGAGTCATGGGGGTGCTGGCCGGCTTTGTGATTCTCTCCTACTACAGCGTCGTGGCCGGCTGGACCCTCGGCTACATGGTCGAGGCGGGAACCGGCCGGCTGAGCATCCGCCCCGAACGCCAGACCCCGCAACTGCTGGCCGAAGTCGTGATGGACAAAATCCAGACAGCCCCCGCCCATCTGGCCGACCAGTTGGCAAGGCGCGGACTGCCCGAGGAGGAACGGCAGCGGGAACTCGCCCTCGCCGCCCGCGGGGCTGCAGTGGACTACCTGAACCGGGAAACCGACAACGCCGGCTTCCCCGGCAACTGGCAGGATATGGAGGACGGACTCTTCCGCGCAGCGGCCACCGCTTCCCTGGCCTCCCTGCCGAAAGAGGAACTGGTGGCCAGGACACTGGCGCTGTACGGCGGCAAGACCACGCTGGCCGGCAAGGACGTCTACCCGCCCGCCCTGTCCACCGCCATTTCGGGCCTGCGCTTCGCCCGCAATGTGGGAAATCCGGCCTATGCGGTGACTTTTCATCTGATCTTCATGGCGCTGTGCATCGGCATCGTCACGATGGGTGTGCAGAAGGGCATCGAGCAAGCCTCGAAACTGCTCATGCCCCTGCTCTTCCTGCTGGTTCTGGCCCTGATCGTCCGCGGCATCACCCTGCCGGGGGCCATCAACGGTGTGCGCTTCCTCCTGAGCCCCGACTTCAGCAAGCTCACCGCCCAGTCGGCCCTCGAGGCCCTTGGCCACGCCTTCTTCTCCCTCAGCCTGGGCATGGGGGCGATGATCACCTACGGCAGCTATGTGGACCGCAAGTCCAACCTGTTCGTCTCCTCCCTCTCCATCGTCACTCTGGACACGCTGGTGGCCATGCTGGCGGGGCTGGCCATCTTCCCGGCTCTCTTCGCCATGCACCATGAACCGGGCATGGGTCCCGGCCTGGTCTTCAAAGTCCTGCCCGCCGTGTTCCAGCAGATTGCCTGGGGCCACATGTGGGCGGCCATCTTCTTCCTGCTGCTCCTCGTGGCGGCGCTGACCTCGGGAATCAGCCTGCTCGAAGTGGTCACGGCCTATTTCGTGGACGAACTGAACTGGCCGCGCCGCCGGGCGGCTCTGGTCTTCGGCACCGTGATCGCCATTCTCGGTTCGTTCTGCGCCGTGAACGGGGGAGTTTTCGACCTGCTCGACAGCCTTGCCTCGAACTGGCTGCTCCCCCTCGGCGGTCTGTTCATCGCTTTCTTCGTGGGCTGGATCTGGGGCACCAAGAAGGCGGTGGACGAAATCCGCCACGGCTCGCACAACTTCGCCGATGTCCATCTGGTCAGCCTCATGGCCGGGCTGAAGGACGACGAATCCCACAACTCCCCCGTCCATGTCGTCACCCTGGCCTCGCTCTGGGGGCTGTTCATCCGCTTCGTCGCGCCGGTCTTCGTGCTGATTGTGTTCCTCTGGAAAATCGGCTGGCTCCAGTTGCCCGGCCCGGCCGAACCGGCCCCGCCCGCCATCGAGCAGGCCAGTCCCGTGCCAGGCCAGGCGTCCGCCGATGAACGTTGAACGCCTGCCGGGCAATCCCATCATCCATCCCGGCCTCGCCCCCGAGATCGGGACCAACATCAACGGCCCCTCGCTGATCGCGGCCCCCGGCTGGCTGCCCAATCCTCTGGGCCGCTACTATCTCTACTTCGCCCATCATGGCGGCACGAACATCCGTCTGGCGGTGGCGGACGAGTTGACCGGCCCCTGGCGGATCGTGCCGGGCGGCACCCTGCAACTCGAGCAGACCGCCTGCCGCCAGCATATCGCCTCCCCGGACATGCACGTGGACGACGAGCGGCGCGAAATCCGCATGTATTTCCACGGCCCCGCCGCCGGGCATCAGATGACCTTCCTGGCCACCTCGACGGACGGCATCCGCTTCGCCTCCGGCACCCGCATCCTCGCTCCCTTCTACCTCCGCGTGTTCCGCTACGGCGAAGCCGTCTACGGCATCGCCAAGAACCGCGACCAGTGCGGCGTCATCCTCCGCTCCCCCGACGGCATCGAACCGTTCGAGCCCGGCCCGAGCATCCTGCCCCGCATGCGCCACGCCGCCGTCAGGGTCCGCGGAGACCACCTCGACATTGTCTTCTCCCGCGGCGAGGACTGCCCCG